>NZ_JAJBNQ010000015.1:0-98403 GCF_020538025.1 Blautia sp. MSK17_66 | reverse complement strand
TATTTTCCGCCGGTATTTCACCGACCATACCATATGGTAGTTGATATTACACACACAAGTTCTATAATGTATTAGATTTTCTTTCATACATATAGTATAACATGATGAGTGGAAATGTGCAACAAAACCCCAAACATATTTTCGATTGTTTGTATGCCGGTTACGGCACTAATATCAGGGTGGGGGAGGAATTATTATATTTTTTCAATGTGCAGATATGCACAATCCTGCGCTTTCATCTCGGTAATTGAATTGCCGAGGATTCCCGCTTATTATCCTAAATAATTCGTCTACTCTATTTTTATTCTCGTATGGAATAAACCATCAATTGAATATCATTATCAGAACTCGGCTTTCCACTGAAGTCAGCAAAGCTGTTACAAATACGAAGTCCTAATTTACCGAATATCTCCGTGATTTCATCCAAACTATATAACCTTATAGGATTTCCTTCTTTCATTTCAGGCTTATAAAGTGCTTCTCCATACATATAGTCTACCTGCCCATATATCAGCGTTTTTCTATCCTTCTCCCATTCAAAAGCAGATAATGTAAGTCCCTTTTCTCCTGCATCCCATAACTTGCAAGGGAAATGTGTTTGGGCATAGCTTCCATTCATGATATCCATAAAGTGCTTTCCACCATTTTTTAATGCTTTCGCAATGACAGAAAAAATCTTATGATTTTCCCCATCGTCTTCAAGATATCCTATTGCTCCATCCGCCATATTCAGCACAACATCAAATTCCTTATCAAATGTGATCGTGCGAATGTCCTGACAAATGAACTTTGCATTCAAATTTTCTTTTTTTGCCTGCTCGTTTGCATAATCTATGTACGCCGGTGTAATATCAATACCGGTAACATCATACCCACGTCTGGCAAACTCCAGTGAGTGCCGATCAAATCCACATGCAAGATCAAGTATTTTTTCCGTTCCTTTTAACTGTAACTGCTTGATTAGAAAATCTACTTGTCTACCTGTATCTTCTACCCATGACATATTCTGAATATCCAGCGTCCAATTTTTCTGATACCAGTCTTTTTCCATTGCTTTCATCTAAATTTACCTCCTGCTTTTCATCATTCAAAAATCTGTCCCGGTAGTTTTTTCTTTTCTAAATATGGAAACGCTCTATCAAATTCTTCTGCTTCATTTTCATCCACCAGATACCCTGCTGGTGTTGCATATTCACCTGTTATGCCATCTAGATAACCCGAAATCAGTTCTTTACATAAAAAGAATGAAGCATCATCCCCTTCTTCCAGACCATGGTAACGAATACCAAATTCACTTGCTTGTTTAAATCCGCTTTTCCCATAAAAATCAATATTTCCTTCAAAACATAATGCTCCGCATCCAAGTTCTTTTGCTTTTTCTAAAGAATAATCCAGTAAAATCTTTCCATACCCTTTCCTTTTAAGCTCCGGTGCAATACAGATCGGTCCCATAGTCATAATGGGAATACTTCTGCCATCATCGGCTACAATCACAGCCTTCATAAACATATTCTGTCCAATCAGATGTCCATCTAATGTCATAACAAAATCCAACTCTGAAACAAATGCCGGATCATTGCGAAGCTGATGGAGTACATAATGTTCCAGACAGCCTGGTCGATACACATTCCAGAAACTCTCCCTTACCAGATTTTCTACCTCATGGTATTCATTTTCTCTTTCCAATCGAATGATAATGTTTTCTTTCATTTTCATTTTCTCCATTTCTTTTTTACTCATAATACTTTTTTGGTTTTTCAATATAAAAAAGCCACAATTCTAAATCAAACTCTTTAGAATTAGCGGCTCTGCGTCTTTTGCGTCTGGCTCTTCATTTATTGTTTATAATTATGCTTATTTAATTTGGCAATCTGTTTGAATTTCCTTTTCTTAGCAACAAGATAATCAACTGCATTTTCATTGTATGCATTCTCTGCTTTTAATCTCATGTACGCTCTATATCGTTCTTCTGTTATCAATCCATCTTTTACCGCTTGTCTTACTGCACAGCCGGACTCATTTCCATGAGAACAATCACTGAATCTACATTTTCCAACCAGTTCTTCAATATCAGAAAATGTATGATCAATCCCATCCTGAGCACTCCACATTCCAAGTTCCCTCATTCCCGGAGTATCAATCACCATTCCTTTTCCCGAAATCATAAAAAGCTCTCTATGTGTTGTGGTATGCCTGCCTTTATCATCATTTCGAAGACCACCTGTCTCCAGTTGATCTGTTCCAAGTACATGATTGATAAGTGAGGACTTTCCTACACCCGATGAGCCTACGAATGCAACCGTATGGTATTCCTTGAGATATTGATAAATCTGACTTAAACCAGCCTCGTCTACTATGGATGTTTCAATAATCGGTACCCCGATTGCTATATTTTCTATTTCTAACAGCTTTGTATCCACATCATCACATAAATCCACCTTGGTCAATACAATGACAGGCATACTGAACAGCAACTTAAAGATGTGAATGAGCAGATTCATTTTACCGGACAATATCTGGCATATAAAAATGTGTACGCCGATTATCGTAGGAGCCGCAATATGGACAAATTTTATGAAGAACACCGGACAGAACTTTCCCTATATAACACAGCCTTCCGAACACTCAAAGAAAAATCCAGCGGGCATAAATTGCCTTCCATGAAATCTCTCTATGCTGAAAAAGACCGGCTTGTTGAATTGAGGGATAGACAGCGTGAAGATTTTTCTAATCATCGGGATTATGAACGGGAACTTCGCACTGTGTCTGCGAATATTGATATGATTCTTGGGAAGAATCGTGAGCAGAAACAACAGATTGAAAAAGGAAAAGATTTATAGACTGTTATTTTTTATCGGAATTTGTCATTTCAAAATTCAGGTATTGAGGATTACTATTTGCCATGTTAAAATAATGATACAGGAATCCATGTTTACTATATCCCATTCTAAAGGAAAGCAGGTGGTGTTTTTACAATGAATAATACAGAAGAAACACTAGATTTTGAGCAAAGACATAAAGAAGATCTACAACGCCTTAGGGGGTTCCGTCTTTTAGATGATGATTTTATGAGTAAAGTTTTTGAAGATAAGGCATGTGCAGAATTTCTACTTCAAATTATTTTGCAAAGACATGACCTTAAAGTACAATCTGTGCAGGGACAATACGATATAAAAAATTTACAGGGACGTTCTATTCGCTTGGATATATTAGCTGTTGATTCCAATAACCGCATTTATAATATAGAAATTCAAAGAAGTGATCGTGGTGCTGATGCAAAACGTGCAAGATACAATAGCAGCCTTATAGATGCCAATATAACTGAAGCTGGTGATAAATATGATGCCCTCTCTGAAACCTATGTGATTTTTATTACAGAAAACGATATATTAAAATCAGGACTTCCAATTTATCATGTTGACCGCATCATCCAGGAAACCGGTGAGCCATTCGGTGATGAAGCTCATATTATTTATGTGAATTCTCAAATCAAAGACGAAACAGAACTCGGAAAACTAATGCACGATTTTTCCTGTACCGATCCGAAAGATATGTATTATAAAATACTTGCTGACAGGGTACGTTATTTCAAAGAAGATGAGGAAGGAGTTTTGACTATGTGCAGAGAAATGGAAAATATGCGAAAAACTGAACGCATTGAAATCGCTAAGCGTATGCTGGCTTCCGGTAAACTCACTTACGAAGATATTGCCACTTTTACAGACCTGACCTTAGAAGAAATCAAGGCTCTGGCTGTACAGAAAACTGCATAACTTATGAAGAAGAGGGTGACTCTAAACTCACTAATAGAGAGACCCTCTTCTTTACTACATTGCTCTAATATATACAGCTATTTCCGATTTAATATTCTCTCTTTATATAACTACTCCTCCACTCATTAATATCACCTTCGTTAAATTGTCCCTGTGTTTGTCGTACAATCTCTCCAAGAATAGCCGCACAGCTTTTTCCTACATAACTTTTCCCAATTATCGCAGCAACTATATTTTTCCCTTTCTTTATAATCCTTTCTTCAAACTCTATTAAACCTGGATGAATAATATCCCAGGTTAAATGCCATACGGACAATTCGTAAACTTCCACTGGTCTGCCACCCTTCCTGCAGGCATTCCGTTTTTACACATCCAGTTTTAAAATTATAGATTTTATTCACATTATTTCTTGTGTCTCTGTCGATACCCAGGCAATAAACCAAAGCTCGATGGTAGACATCCTGATATCTGCATTTTTTCAGATATTCCTCATAAAATTTTTCGTGTTCCCTGCTCTTGAAAGTAATTGTGCGAGAATTGCTATTCTCTGCTCTTAACGCTGTGTTTGTCATTCTCATTTTCCTCCTGAATTTTTAATATTTGGGTATAAAAAAGACACTCCATTTCTGGAATGCCCCATAAAAAATAGGGACACCCGCTTTTAACAAGTATCCCTATAATCTATCAATGATCTGATAGCTCTCTATTCATTTTCATATTCAAGATTCTTTGTGTTCCCCGTCCCGAGGTCTAACGCAACAACAACGGTTACTTTCTTCACAAGGCTCTTTTCTTTGTGATTTTCACCTATTTTTTTGAAACTGAAAAACTCCACAAAGTGCGTAAATTCAAGGATTTCTACATATTTTTCCTTTGTAGCAACACCACAGTCTCGACTGTGTTTTCGTTGAGCAACCGAATTGCTTCGCCTTCAAAACCTTCATAATACACCGGAAATGCCAGATCAATCTGCCTGATGATGCGCCCATCATCCATCTTTTCCGAGTATAACTCAATTGCATCAATAAACAACTGCATAAACTCCTTTTTTTCAATATCTGATATTTCTGCATACAGTATATCAAACTTTTGCAGGATTTGGTACAGTTGTTTTTCACTAATTTGTCTTCCATACGCTGCCTTAATCTTTTCCTCCACATCGGCAATCTCATTCTCAAAACCAGAAATCCTGTCGTAAAGATTATCCAGACGGTCCTGCATGTCCTGGAACTTCCTTGCATAATGCTTATCGCCAGCATCCAAAGTATCCAGCATCACAAGCAGTTTATTCTTCGCCCCGACAACCTGCTGTAGCTGTTTCTGCAGCTGCTCCCTCTCAGTTTCCAAAGCAGAAACATCCACCTTCTCTTCCAGTTTCTCCTGCACAAACTTTCGGAACTCATCCCCCGCAACCATATACCGGATAAATTCCTCTACTTCCGCATTAAACACTTTCTGGTTCAGCATCGGCTTGTAATCACAAATCTTTCCATCGACTTTTTTTCTGTGATGACATCTGTAATAAAATGTATCCTTGTATTCCCCAGTTTTCTTATTCTGCCGTCGCTGAACAGTTCCACTCATTCCACCGCCGCAAAGAGGACATCTGATCAATCCAGTTAAAATATGTTCATGCTCCAGACTATGAGTTTTGACAAATCTAACCCCCGTCCTCTTCCTTTTCTCTCTCGCCGCCTCCCACGTCTCTTCATCCACAATCGCCTCATGCAGTCTATCTGCCAGCAGGTAATCATCAGTCTTCACACGCCGGTATTCATCCCTCGTTCCCTTCACCTTCTCCGTAACATTCTTCCCGTAAGCAATCTTCCCAGTATAAACCGGATTATCCAGAATCTTCATGATCAGTCCTCTGGCAAAATAGTTCAGCTCATGCCCCCTGACCTTTTTCTTCGTATAACCTCTCTGGTTCAGATAATTACAGATAGCATCTGCCCCCATATCCGTATGCACAAACTTGTCATAAATAATCCGCACAATCTCCGCTTCTTCCTCATTCACCACCAGAGTGCTATTCTTGGAATCCAGATCATATCCGAAAGGAGCCTGTCCGCCATTCCATTTTCCCTCTCTGGCCTTCTGCTTTCTTCCTTCCATTGTCTGGACCAGGATATTCTCCCTTTCAATCTCAGCCACTGCCGACAGCACCGTGATGGTCAGCTTTCCGGAATCCTTAGAGGAATCAATTCCGTCTTCCACACAGATCAGATTCACACCATAATCCTGGATAAACTGCAGGGAGTTTAAAACATCTGCTGCATTCCTTCCAAAACGTGACAGCTTAAACACCAGAATAAATGCCACTCCGTCACGTTCCTCGGACACATCCTGCAGCATCCTCTGAAACTCCGGTCTGCCCGTAATGCTCTTTCCGGATTTACCAGCATCACAGTATTCCCTGACCACTTCCATTTCCTGGAACTCCGCAAACTTCATCAGCCTTTCTTTCTGTGCCTCCAGACTGTAGCCGTCCACCTGCATTGTCGTAGAAACACGGATATAAATATAACATTTCTTTTTCACACTGCACTCTCCTTCCTGTACTCCACATCCTCATCCAGCATCCGGAAATGCTTCAAGGCATCCAGAATTAACACTTCCTTTTCCACCGGACAGACCGGCACATGATTCTTATTTTTAGCCGGCTTGTTATAAGCCTTTCCCACATCCAGACCATACTTCCGTTTTACCTGCGCAATATATAAGGAAGAAACATTCATTCCATACTTTCCTTTCACATATGCCCTGATCTCCGCATAGGTTGCTTTTGCCTCAGAAGCAGTCACCCGATGCTCTGTACAGTCTACTTCAAATGTCACCACTTCATCCGGTTCATCATTCTCTGCCCTTTTTCCTTCATCTTCATAATAAACCGGAAAACGAAACACAATCCTTTTCAAAATCCTGCCGTCTTCCCTTTCTTCCTGGAAGACATCAATTCTTTCAATGAACTGCCTGCACAGCTCCCTGCGTTCCTCGCAGTTCATTCTCTCAAACAGCAGGTCAAAGTTATCAAGAATCTTCTGTATATTATCAGAAGAACGAACGCCTTTCTTCAAAGCCTCCATCCGCTTTTTCAGCTTCCGGATCCTTTCCTCCAGAATCTCGATTCTGTCATAAACCTCATCAATCTTTGACTGAACAGCCTCGTATTCATCATCATAATCTTCTGCAAGAACATCCAGATTATCCAGTTCCGCCCCCAGCTTATATTTCAGATGCTCCTGACTGTGCAGTTCTTTTCTGGTTCTTTTCAGATCCGCTTCACAAGCATCCAATGAACTCCTGTCACCAACCGTATTCATAACCGTCTGACGGAACTCCCGCGTCTCTGTCACCTTTCCAACAATTTCCATCACAGCTCCGTCCAGTTTTTTCTGATTGTACGTCCAGCTACAATTACAGACACGCCCTGCACTCTTACGATAATTCCGGCATCCATAAGAATAAACAATCTTATAATAGCCCCCATGATTATTGTTCTTTCGTTTATTCTTTTTTGTAATCATTCCAGTTCCGCACACTGGACACTTCACCAAACCAGACAGAAGACTGATTCTCTCCGGATCATCCACCTTTTTCTGCGGCCTTCTCAGCCTCTTCCGCTTCTCCTGCACCCGCATCCAGACATCTTCCGAAATAATTGCCTCATGCTTTCCCCTGACGGAAATGATCTCTTTTGGATTTCTCTTAATCTCCTCAGAATTTGTCCGCCTGTTATATACGATCATCCCATAATAAATAGGATTTCCCAGCACCGAAGAAACAAAATCCGAAGTGATAACCTTATCCTCTCCCTTCACCACACGCTTATAACCATTCTCATTCATCCAGCCCACAACCGTATTCAGCATCATATCCGGTTCCAGATACTTCTGATAAATCATCCTCACCAGATCCACCGCCTCAGGAACCACCACCAGTTCCTTATTCACACTCACATATCCATACGGCACGCCGCCGCCCGGCCATCCCCCTTTCATCAGCTTCTGCATCCTCGCCGTCGTGAACTGGACTGTAATATTCTCATGCTCCATTTCTGCCACAGCCGACAGGATAGCAAGTGTCAGCCTTCCGCCCTGTGTAGAACTGTCAATGGCATCCTCAACACAGACCAGATCCACATCAAAATCCATCAACAGCTGCACAGACTTCAAAATATCTGCCGCATTTCTTCCAAAGCGGGATAACTTAAACACCAGCACACAGGAGATCTCATCTTTCTCACAGGAAATGTCATCCATCATTTCCATAAAAGCCGGTCTGCCCTTGATGCTCATTCCAGATCTGCCTGCATCACAGTATTCCCTGACCACTTCCATTTCTTTATAGTCCGCATACTTCCGAAGCCTCTCTGTCTGTGCTTCCAGACTGTATCCCTCTGTCTGAGCCGCTGTAGAAACACGGGTATATATGTAACATTTCTTTCTCAAATCTTCACCTCATTTCGGTTGCCCATCGTCATACGGTTGCCGTACATAAAATATATCGGAATCACCAGTCTGTGCCAACTCGCAGAACGACCAAAAAAACTGCCCCAAAATCCACTTTCTCCTATGCGGTTTCCATAGCGCAAAAAGACCGGCAGCCCCAAAAGACCACCGGCACACTCGATCACTTCCCCTGCAGCTGTGCATTTCTCTCCTCAATCTCCCCCAGAACCACATCCCCGTACTTCTGGATCATTCTTGCCAGAAACTCTGCACACTTTTCCATGTTTAGCCTGGCCTGTTTCTCCGTCAGTCTGCCGGTATCGATCAGTTCAATTTTTCCCATAGCCAAAAACCACCTCCTACTGTTCCAAGGAGTCCTGGTCCCTGATTTTTTGACTTTCCGGACAAAAAAATAAACCCGCTGCCATCCACAGATTTCTCCGCAAACAGCAACAGGTTTCCCCTGATCATTTATTTACTTTATCATCCGTTCAATACCATCGGTCATACGGATTCCCACGCACCCTCTTTGTCTCTGGTGCCTTCTCAATACTCTTTTCAGCTTCTTCCCTCGTTGCAAACAGCCTGTGAGCCTTCACCTGTATTCCGCCGCCCGTATCTGTAAAACGTACCAGGAACATCCCGCCGGAACACCTGCGGATCTCCACTTCTCTCACATACCTGTTTGATTCCACAATATATGCAGTATCCCCGACTTTCATAAAATCACACTCCTGCACTCAAAACATCCTTCATCCTCACCAGAACAGGAAGCACCTGCCCGTCAGCAAATCTCCGTTCAAAAGAACCATTGGAAAAATGATCTTCTCTCAGCAGCATTGTCAGCAACGCCGTACAAAGTTCATAATCCGCTCCCGGAACACGTTTCAGTTCCTCATTACAGTCAATCGGCTCCGTAATCATGTAATCCCCATAATTTGTTTTCAAATCTCCTATTGTCTTTAACAGATCTGCATACAGATTCTCTTGTGGATTCTTTAATTCCAATATTTCCTGAATTTTTCGTAGTTTCTCTGACTTTGTCAATGCTATACACCACCTTGATAAACGCTCGAATATATGTTCTTTATATTTTAACATATACCCAATAATTATTCTAACGCAAAATATATTCATGTAATATCCACAACAGCAAGGTTTCGTTGCGACTACGAAATTGATACAATTTAACGGTGCACACCCTTGTGAACACCCCTGTTCGCCTTTCGTTAAATAATTAAAATAGGCTACTCTTTTGCATATTTCTGATCAGCCTGTTTCTTCCATAAAAAAAGAGACATTGACATAATTTGATCAATATCTCTTCTGCTGCTTTGCTGAGACATATTCTTCCGACTGGATATACTCTCTCAGGGAAGCATCAGATTCATCCTTGACGGAATCCAGTCCATAATAAAACCGCTAC
This sequence comes from Blautia sp. MSK17_66, assembly GCF_020538025.1. Lineage (NCBI taxonomy): Bacteria > Bacillati > Bacillota > Clostridia > Lachnospirales > Lachnospiraceae > Blautia > Blautia sp. MSK17_66. Next base: position 88,753 of record NZ_JAJBNQ010000015.1, on the reverse strand, counting down.
CACACCGAAACAAAGGATATGTCTCTATTTTCGGTAAAACCATAGATGTAGGTTAATCATGTTTTTTTAATCAGCGTTTTGATACTCACTGTCTTCCCCAAATAGCTACCGAATTTGACCTCACGATCAATTCTTCGACAGGCAGACCAATCGGGCAAATGTTATGGCAAGCTAATGATTTCCCGCATCCCTCAAAATAATTTTCCTTATATTGAGTTGAAACCTCATTCCGATGGCTTATTTCCTGTTCTTCATTCAGAATCCGAAATGCGTTGACTGCAGCAACAGCGCCTGCGAAAGTCCCATTTGCAGAGAAGTTAGGACACACTTCAAGGCAGCAGCCACACATCAGACAGCGTGCCGACTGGTATCTCGGTTCATGTGTCCACGGATTCATATAAGCTTCACTTTCAAGCCAAAGGTTCAGTTTTTTCAAATTTTCAAACAGAATTGACCGGTCAACGATCAAATCTCTTACAAGCGGAAATTTGCTTAAAGGTTCCAAGGTGATTGTAGAACCTTTTAACGTATGTAGAAATGTAGAGCATGCCAGCCTCGGACGTTCGTTAATCAGCATGGCGCAAGCCCCACATTTTCGCACCATACAGCTACATTCCCAGCTGATGGGAGTAACTATATTCCCTGAATTATCTTTCAAAGGTGTTCTACTGTTCAATTCCTTTAGAACATTGGCAACAGAGCTGTTTTTGCTTCCGTCAAACTCAAATTCCTGCCAATAACTGTCTGATTTCTGACTCTCCTGCCGCCTGATTCTTATTTTATATACCAAGTGAATCACCGCCTTTCTGGAACAGGTACAAAGGAAATCTGTATCTGCTTTCCATCAAATCTGGCTACCGTTGTTTTAAGGTAATCATCGTCATTGCTCTTCGGATAATCCTCCCGCCAGTGTGCACCACGGCTTTCTTTTCTTGCAAGAGCACTCTTTAGAACTGCCATTCCAAGCAATGGAAGATTTCCTGTCAGCGCTTGTACCGTTTGAATCCCATTTAACAACGTATTCTCATTTCTGACAACGCCCATAGTATCCTGCATCACTTTGTTTAATTGCTTTATTTCTGAAATTTGAGACGTTGGTGGAAAATCTATCTGTGTCGCACAAGATAGATCTACTACATCTGCCTGTTCACATGCTGATTTTGCCGCAACACGTCCTCCGTATAACGCTCCTAACAGAGAATTTCCACCAAGACGGTTGGCACCATGATATTGGGCACAGCATTCTCCGGCAGCGTAAAGATTCTGAATCGGCGTTCTGTGCTGTTCATCCACAAGAATACCACCCATGAAGTAGTGGATTCCTGGCAAAACAGGCACCGGTTCCTTCCGGATATCCTTATGCAGATATGTCATGCAGTCATCTGCTAAGCCAGACAGCTTATTTGAAATGATCTCCTTCGATATTTCCGTCATATCAAGAAATACCTCGGATTCATGGCTGACCTTCCATATTTCTCTGGCGGTAATATCACGGGGCATCAGATTTCCAAGCTCCGGGTATTTTTCCTCCATGAAATACCACGGCTGATTGTTTCTGAGAGCAAACAGCCTGCCGCCTTCCCCTCTAGCTGCCTCGCTGATAAGCATACGTTTCCCGCCGCATTCCACAGTAGTCGGATGATACTGGATCATTTCACCATTTGCCAGAGGAACACCAAGCCGGAACAATTCTGCGGTTACTTCTCCCGTATTGGACAGCGAACCTGTTGTATTCCCAAACAATCCGTGCATACCACCGGAGGCAACAATGACCGCATTCCCCGGTAATTCCACAATTTCCTGACTGTATTCATCCCTGATTACGCAGCCACAACAAATATTGCCACACAGACGAAGTGTTAGGAAAGAATGATGGCTGAACCGTTCTACCATACCAGATGCTTCTTTCCTGCGAACAGCGTCTATCATAGCTGTCATGATCTGCTTCCCGGTATCGCTCTGTGCAAAAGCAGTCCGTTTCTTTTTCTGCCCGCCAAAATTCCGCAGATCCACATCATCATAGCCACTCATGTTAAATTTAACTCCAAGTTTTAGCAGCCAGTGCACCAGCTCCGGTGCTGCCTGTGTCATTCCCCAAACTGCATTTGGATCTGCCAGACCACATGCTGCCTTTATTGTATCTGTAAAATGTTCTTCGGGACTGTCGTTTTCATCTTTTGTATTCAAAGCTGCGTTGATACCGCCCTCCGCCATAACAGACTGTGCCCGCTCTGACGGAAGGGAGGAAACCAGTTTTACATTGCATCCATTTTCCGCTGCCTGCAAAGCCGCTGAAAGTCCTGCCAGTCCAGCACCTATAATAATAATTGTCTTACTCATAGATATTGCCACCCAATATAATATAAAATAACCGCTCCCGCTATAAAAAGAAGAAGCACCGAAAGGATCAAATAAATATCACTCCTTCGTTCTTTATAACTGATGATTCCCAGTGATACGAGCAATGGGCGGATATTGATAAAAATATGGACAAAGATTGCCGCTACGAACAAAAGCTGAGTTATCATCTTTACAATTGTAAAAGGGAACAAAATATATGTCCCATTCTGCACCTTTCCAAACAAGCCAATATGGAATAACAGCAGAATCAGTATTGCCATCCCACTGGCTCGTCTCGCCCAAAATATGACGTTTTGTTTCAGATACATTTTTCCTGATTGCTTCGCTGTCTGTAAACTCTGAACTGTCAGGATGACACCAATCACCGTATGCACAACAAGAATACCAACACCAATCCATGCAAGAAGTTTCCCTGCACTACTTCCAACTCCGTTCAGCATAAAGCTGCCCATGATTCCATGAATCATAAAAATGAGAAGCATTAAAACAGACAAAATCGTATTCCATTTTCTCATAAATTCCCGCTCACCTCATTTCTTCGCTGTCCATGATCATATAGTCCATCTGTGTTAGCGTTGTAACGTCAATAAAATCATCCGATGCCAGGAATACATCATACTTTCCACTTACCACTCTTGATAGCATCATTGTGTTACTGTACTCTTTCAGATCTACGGAAAAACCGGCCTGTTTCAACCTGTCACAGAGTTTCTTAGCATAACTGACAAGCGGATAATCCGTCTCAGATACATATAACCGAAAACTAATGTCCGTTTTCATGAGATCTGTTTCATTTGTTTCCGAATCGTCCAGTGCCAATTCTTTTAATTTATTCCGGGTGTTCTCGTTGTCGAGACCATCTGACATCATATTAATACCGAGAACATAAGAGCCTTCCAACTGTGCGGAGGCTTGAGCCGCCTTTTTTGACTTCGGTGTTGCTCCTGTGACTGCATCAATCATAGAAGGCGGTGAGTGCAAAAGTGCACCGAAACCTGCAAGAAAAACAATTGTAACTGCTAACAGAATCAATTTCCGTTTCACATTGCCACCTCGTTTCTTATTTTTTCAAAATCCTCATTGCGTTCAAGACGGCAATTATGGTAACGCCTACATCACCAAATACAGCTTCCCACATTCCAGCTATACCCAGAGCACCAAGGATCAGGAACACACTCTTAATTCCAAGGGCAATCACTATATTCTGCATGACAATTTGCTTTGTCGCTTTTGCCACATCAATCGCATCCACCAGCTTAGATGGTTCATCTGTCATCAGAACCACATCCGCAGCTTCAATGGCCGCATCTGAACCAAGACCACCCATTGCGATACCAACATCCGCACGAGCAAGGACAGGAGCGTCATTGATACCATCACCAACAAAAGCTAATTTGCTTCCCTGTCTCTTTTTACTGTCTAAAAGCTCAACCTTTTCCACTTTTTGATCAGGAAACAGTTGTGCATAATATTCATCCAACTGCAATTCTTCCGCAACAGCCTTTCCGATTTTTTCATCATCACCAGTAAGCATGACTGTTTTTTCCACACCGATATGTTTCAAATCAGAAATTGCTTTTTTGCTGTCCGGCTTTACTTCATCTGTTATCAGAATGCATCCGGCATATTGACCATCTACTGCTACATAAACCTTTGTACCAACTTTTTCACAGGCTGTGTACTCCACATGCTCTGAATCCATAAGTTTCGTATTGCCGGCATAAACTTTCTTCTTTCCTGCCATGGCACTGATTCCATATCCGGAAATTTCCTTGTAATCAGAGATAACTGATTGGTCAATTTCTTTTCCATAAGCAGAGAGAATGGATTTTGCAATAGGATGGTTAGAAAAGCTCTCTGCCTGGACCGCATACTCCAGAACCTGTTCTTTTGAAAATCCATTTGCAGGCAGAATATCAGTCACATTGAAAACACCCTTTGTAAGTGTTCCAGTTTTATCGAACACAATAATGCTGACATTATTAAGCGCCTCTAAATAATTACTTCCTTTTACAAGAACACCTCGTTTAGATGCCGCACCAATACCTCCGAAGAAAGTCAGCGGGATTGAAATGACCAATGCACATGGGCAAGATACCACAAGGAAAACAAATCCTCTGCGAATCCACTCTGTCCAACCTCCACCAAGAAGGATCGGTGGCAGAATTGCCAGAATAGCTGCTAAGATTACAACAACAGGAGTGTAATAACGTGCAAATGTAGTAATGAAATTTTCTGTTGGTGCTTTTCTACTGGACGCATTCTCCACAAGATCAATAATCTTTGAAGCAGTAGATTCACCAAATGCTTTCGTTGTCTTAATCGTTAAAACACCCGTCTGATTCATACAACCGGAAAGTGCTTCGTCTCCTTTATGAACGCTTCTCGGAACCGATTCTCCAGTTAAAGCCCTCGTATCCAGCATAGAATCTCCATCCAATACCACACCGTCTAATGGGATTTTTTCACCAGGCTTTACAATAATAATCTCGCCAATGGCAACACTTTCAGGAGATATGGTAATCAATTCTCCGTTCCTTCTGACTGTAGCACAATCCGGACGTATATCCATTAAATCTGATATAGATTTTCTGGAACGCTCAACAGCCAATGACTGGAAAAATTCACCAACTTGATAGAACAGCATAACAGCAACTGCTTCCGGATATTCACCAATGACAAAAGCACCAATCGTAGAAACGCTCATCAGGAAATGTTCATCAAACACACGTCCCTTTGAAATATTCCTCACAGCTTGCCATACAACATCCCCGCCAAGAATAATATAGGAGACAATGAGAAAAACTAACTCGACAGGCAGTGGCACTTTCGCAAAAACTGTCAATGCCATACCAATACCATAGATTGCTGCGCCAATCGCTAAACGAATCGTCAACTTCTTGTCCTCATTGTTATAGGATGTATTGGTATCCTGTTTTTTTGCAGGTATATAGTATTCCTGTGCAATTTCGGAAACTTCTACATCTGGCTCATGGCTGTGGACAATCGTTTCAATCTGACTGGCTATTGTATTTGCGGCAACTGGAGCAACATTGATTGTCAGCGTCTGCTTCATCAAATTTACAACTGAGGATTGTACTCCATCCAATTCTCCGACTTCTTTTTCAATTTTTGCGGAGCAGTTCGGACAGTCCAAGCCTTTTAATAAAAATATTCGTTTCATAATGACCTCCTTGTAATTTGTTTAGTTGCTCAATTGCTCAACTATAACGCTAAAAATATTATTTCTGCCATAGATGCTCAAATCCCTTATCAATAATCTCTTTCACATGATCATCTGCCAGAGAGTAGTAAACTATCTGCGCTTCTCTACGGAATTTTACCAAATTCGCAAGACGCAATGCCTTTAACTGGTGTGAGATTGCGGATTTCGTTACCCCCAGTAGCACAGCAAGATCACATACACACATCTCACTCTGTTCCAGAGCGTGTAAGATTTGTACTCTGGTACCATCTCCAAATAGCTTAAATAAAGATGCCAACTGGATATAATCATCTTTGGGTTGCATCTTGGATTTCACATCATTCACAATATCCTCATGAATCACATCACAATTACAAATATAAGACGGTTTAGACATACACTTACCTCGTATAATCGAAGTTGAATAGTTGTTCAACTATGATTATATTCATTTTTTGTTCTATGTCAATAAGATTAGTAAATATCTTCTTGGATTTTTGTTTTTAACTGCTTAATACTTTTGTACCGCATCAAAGAATGTGTAGATGAGTTTGAATATAAATTCAAGGACTCCGAAACAGGAAAAATTAAAAAGTTCAAGATAACAGAAAAAAGAATTGTTACTTTTAATCCCAAACTAGCCAAGAAGCAGATATATGAGATTAACTTCTCTTTTTTCTTTTCGTAAAGATTCCTCAAAGTATCTTCCTTTTTCTGATATCTATAAATGAGCAAAGTTCGTGATTTTGCAGAAAAAAAAGATACCTCGATTCCGGATGTTATATTGAAAGCGACCAAAAGCTCCGTTTTTCGAATCAACGAAAAACTCCACAATGGCAAACAGGGCTTTGCCCTAACAAAAAAAGGCTTCACACCACGACCACCGCCGCAATGCAAAGCCTCATCACTCACTATTATATTCTTGTCACAAAATCCAGCGAGATCCACCCATTCCGCTCTTTCTCATATGCTTTCAGCAGCCCCCAATTTGATGCCCCGACACCATCAGCCTCAGCAACAATAGTAAAACAGCCAGCACCCGTATATTTTCCGGTCTTCTCCTGATCCGTTCCCGGCTTCTTTCGTATATTCAGATCCGGAATCTCCACACGAACCAGATACGGACGAAACACCTCTTCCTGCTTCTTATCCACGGAACTGTACACTGCCTTTCCATTCTCATCAAACACCGAAAATCCCGGATGCTCGTCTGCACATTTCTTTGCATTGTCCAGCACCTGAAATGCTCCTGCCTGACTTCTAGCATCCTTCCAGTCTTTTCTCACCCGGTACCAGACCTTTTTCTCCACCTTCACGCCATCAAACCGTGTCAGCCCATACTTCTCAATGATGGCACAGATCTTCTGTACATAAAAACTGTCCGTTGCATAGCCGCCATCCTTAATGATCCGGACAGCCTTCCGGTAATCCTTCTCCCCGGCCAGTCCCGCATATCTCTTTTTCTTCCCATTCATTGCGCCCAGCAGATAAGCAGAATGATCCGCAATAGACTGCTCCACACAGACATACTTCCGGAAATCCGCAGTCACCGTGTACAGCTTTCCGGTTCCATCATCCTCCTGCGTCTTCTTCCGGTACTTACTGGTTCCATCCCAGATACTTCCATTCCAAGTATTCCCAGACAACACGCACTTCATCCCAAAACAGTTATTTGCCTTCTGCGCCAGTTCCGTCCTGCCATAACCCGATTCCAGAATAAACTGTGCCGCAGACACAGATGCCAGAATCCCACTGGTTTTCATATTCTCTGCACACAGCACTCCAATCCGCTCAGCTGCCTTCTCATCGGAAAGCCCCAGAAACACAGAAGCCTGCGCCCCTCCAGCTTTCCCAGACATAGCAGCCTTCACAGCTTTCCTGAATCCAGACATCGTATAAGGCAGTCCCAGACCTTTCCACAGATGCTCCGGATCTCCATGATTTGTTGCAATTCCCCTTGCGTGTCCCTCTCTATGGGAAATCACCACACCATCTGCCAGAGGATCCAGACCAAACTTCTTACAAAGCATGGCAAACAATTCCACCGCTGCTTCTCATACGTCCGCACTGCAGATGCTCTTGCCTTCTCCAGATCAGAGCAGGTAAAGCCCGATCCGCTGGTATACCGGATACAGGCAGGCTCACACATCTCCACACCAATATGCGTGTTATTTCCGCTTCCCTTACTACCGGAACCACAATGCCATCCCCTGTGATTCCATGGCAGTGTCTGATACACAGTTCCATCATTCCCATCAATAAAACCATGCACACAGGCACTTCCAAAAGAAGCATGATTCCAGGAATCAAGAAAGACCTGTGCCCTCGGCTGCGGACATCCAACCGAATGAAGCATCAGGCCCTTCACTGTAATCATTCTCCCTGCAGTATAGCAGGGATTTTTTGTCAGAAAACTCTCAATCAGTCTCATTCCCCATCACTTCCTTCCCCTCTGTTATGCAGCTGTTCCAGCACATCCTTCATCTTCTGCGGAATCGGCAGTCCCAGATGTCCTGCATTCTCCAGCAAACTCACACCCTCATTGGAAATATAGAAAAAGATCACTGCTGTCCTCAGCACGGATCCATTCCCGATCACAGACACATCCAGAATATTCGCCATTCCCACCAGCAAAAAGATCAGCACCTTCCTGCAGATCCCCCGGAATCCCACCTCACTGGAAAGCGTATGATCCGCAAAAGCACACATCACCCCGGTCAGGTAATCGATCACCACAAAAGCGATCAGGGCATACAGAAGCCCGTCACAGCCTCCCATAAACCAGCCCAGCCATCCGCCTACAGCCATAAAAACCATCTGAATAAAGTTCCAAAATTCCTTCATGCCAGAATCCTCCTCCCATGAAAAAAGCAGCTCCCATTTCTGAGAACTGCCATAAATAAGTTTTCTATCTTCATGCCTTGCGGCAGAAAGACCTACATTGTTTCCTCCGTCAGCGTATACGTGATCTTCATCGTCTTGTCCGTATTCTTCACCACCGCTGACGAAAGATTATTGATACTTGCCAGATAAGGCGTCAGAAGGTAAGCACACCTGTGCTCCTTCCCGTAACTGCCACCCCACATAAACACAAAGTTCTTATACTGGAACAAAGGCGTTGCCATGGCTTCAAACCTTGCGCTCCCCTGCGTCTTGATCACCCTGTCATCCGCCGTGATCTGGAAATCCCCTGCCACGATCATGTCCCCGAGAAGTGTCATATACACCTCACAGGAACCGGCCTCCCCAAGGGATTTCATTTTGGAAGTAAAGCCAAGCGGGATCAGCGTCACATCCGCTGAATTTGCAGTATTGATCTTATAAACTCCCTTCTTATCATAAGAAGGCACATACAGATACCCCTTCCTCACACAGCATTTTACATTCCGTTCCGGATAGGAACCGTCCTTTGCCCTTGTGCCCACTTCCGAAAGCTTCGCCTTAGACAGTGTCCAGCTTCCCTCCGTAAAGGAATAATCCTTTTTGGAGATCCGGATCCACACCATCTTCGCATCCCCGGAAGAATTCGGCTCATTGGAAAATCCATACCAGTATCCGTCATGCCCGTCCATAAACTCTCCGTACTTTGTATAATCCCCCAGGAACGTAAAGCTTTCCGTTGTCAGTGTCTGCTCTTCCAGTACGGTATAAGTGGTATCATCCAGCTTCTCATTCAGCCCGATGTTAAACACCGGGATCCGGATCTTCGTAATGGTCACACTGGAAGTCCCAAAGGTGATGGAATGCAGCAGGTTCTTTTCAAAATCCAGCTCCACTGCCTCAAACAGTGTCATCTGCCTCGCCTTCGGGATATCCCCGATATCCACCTTTTTCAGAAGCAGGAACGTGCTGGCATCCCCTGCCGCACTGCCAAAAGCATTCTGCCCGCCCAGGGCACTGGTCAGTGCCACAGCTGCAATATTCCCGTTTCCCTGACTTGGAGTAAACTCCCACACAAACTTATATCCATTGTCCAGTTTCTTGCTCTCCGTCTGGTTCAGGCTTCCCCTCGCCACATTGGAACCGGAATTAACATTGTTGGAAGCATAAGCCACCGGCAGGTTCTTCCCCTGCTCGTAAATATGATCCGCCTTTTCTTCCAGCACTGCCGGAAACAGCAGGATCCCCCCGATCATGTTCGGGCAGATGGGAAGCAGCGTCCCGTTCCACAAAACAGAATTGTCATACTCCCCGCTGGCTTTCAGATAAATCCCCATGGGATTCAGCCCCAGAATATTATTCACTGCCTCCGTGATCATGTTCGTCTCCTGAACTGTCTCCACCGCACCCGTATTCGTATCGGTCAGTTCAATGACCATTTCACCTTTCAACTTCATCACACACCCTCCATTTCTACCGGCCTGCAGAAACCGCTGATTCCCGCTCTCTCAGCAAAATACACTTCAAATCCTCTGTTCACCGTCTCCTTCATCTGCATGGACAGCGATTCCCGGAAACCATTCACATCCAGTCCTCCGCCAATGGCAAATCTCGTGGTATAATCTTCCACCTCAAGCTTTCCGTCCCAGGCTTCCCCTGCCGCCATTGCCTGTCCGCTGACAGAAGCAATGCAGTTTCCCACATCAACCGTCCCGCTGCCATTCTCCATCCAGAGATACACATTGAACGTATTCGTATAATTGGCAACAATCTTCTCAATGGGATAATACAGTGACAAAATATGTTTCCCGGAATGCCAGGTCTCCACCGGACAATGCTCCACGATCTCCTCATTGTTAAATTCATAGACCACATGGCAGATCGCCTGTCCGTCTTCCTGCCACTTCACCGGAAGGCTCACATCCACAGAAACCTCCGAACCACTCCCGGATCCGGATCCGGAATCCGAGCCACCAGCGACATCATCCGTACTCCCTGTATTCTCATTCCCGGAAGTATTTCCAACTTCATTCCCTGCCGCATCATTTTCAGAACTTCCTGCATCCGATGTCTCCCCGGTTCCATCAGAACCACCCGTACCACTTCCAGTTCCACTGCCGCTTCCGCCCGGAAATGGAATCACCACAGTCCCGGAAGCCTCCGCAGACCGTTCCACCGGATCCGCAGCCACATCCACAACAACCTGCGCAAAAAACTGCATGTGGTTTTCCTCAGAAGAAGCAAACTGGATACTGATCAGCTTCACCCTGGTCTGCCCGATCTCATGCGCGGAAGCATTGGTAAACGTATGAATCCCGATCTTCCCAGTCTTCGCGTTGTCTTCAATCTGGTTCAGCAGCCCCGAAATATTCTTGTCGTTCCTTGACTTCGCCTGAGCCAGCCTTGGGTTCTTCCCCACACATTTCAGGCTCTGCTTTCCCCCGATCTTCTGCCTGATGGAAGTGATACAGGTGATCTGTCCCTCATCCGCCTGTCCTCCTGCAAACGTCAGCACATCCCCCGGATCCAGGGCAGGGTTCCCGATGGTATCCGAATCAAACGGCACATACCGGATCACGGACAGATCTGTCAGGATATTCCTGCACAGCATCTCTCTGGTCTCCTTTAACCCAAACTGCAGAAGCGGATTCACTCCCAGATTCATGGTCAGCCCGTTATCCGGATCCAGCGCATAATACTCCGCAATCTGCGTCTGCTTATTCGTGGAACTCACCGCCGTGTACCTGGTGATAAAATCCGAAAAACTGGAAAAAAAACGGTGTCTCTGCTCCACCTTCATCACAGGATCCTTCCCGTACTTTCTCAGTTCCAGTTTTCCCTCCCTGTTGATAATAAAGAAACCTCCCAGAACCTGTGCCACATAAAACAGCACGTCCCGGCAGGTCTCAATATCATTTTCAGTATAAACAGAAAGCGTCACCCCGCCATTCGGCATGGCATCAATCTCCGCCCTCTTATTCGCAAACTCCACTTTACACCGCTTACAGCACAAAGCAATAAAATCATAAGCAGTCCCCACAGTCTCAAATCCGTTGAAACTCTTATCAAACCGCAGCATAAAATCATAAGCCTTCAGTTCCAGGCACTTCGCCAGACGGTTTGCCTCACTGACCTCAAAGACTCCCATCGGCACATCTTCCACCGAATCATCCGCCAGCACCAGATGAAACACCAGCGTCACCTGAGCATCCTCCAGCGTGTACCTGTCAATATCACTCAGAAGCGTGATCCCCATCTCCGCCGCATACACCGTCCCCAGCTCAATCTCGGTACTTCCGCAGCATTGCCTGGAAATATACCCGGAGCCCTTCACAATCTCCTTCGCCCCGAACTCATACGTCATTCCGCCCTTGGTAACGATTGTACCCGTCCAGTAATATTTTCTTGTATTACTCCTGACTGCCCTCAGAAAAGCATCCGACACAGGATACATCCCGCCACCTCCATTTCCCCACGAAAAAAGCACCAGCCAACTAGGTGACTGATGCTGTGTTATATTATTGTTTATCATTACAACCTGGAAGTTATAGTGCAATCTTTTTCCATTTTCTAATCTTGGTTCTAAAGGTTCCGAACGGAGCAACTGTATTAACATGTATGAATTTGTATACTTCCCATACAGCTGTTTTAGTTGCTTCGTCAGCCCATTTTCTCATATGTGGTTTAAATAATTCTTCATCACTCAGAGAATCAATCATTGCATAAATAGAGTTGATATTCTCATTCAATCTGTCTTTCAATTCTTGCAGTGACAGCTGAGCATATGTATCTGTGAACCATTGATATAATTCGCCAAGCTGATTCCACTTAAAATTATCCGAAGGAGTTTTGACAGGAATACCCTTTCTTTCGTCTGATTCCCATTTAATAACAAGAGTTGTCCAGCCAACCTGATAAGCAAGATTTTCTGCCGGAGTTCGATCGATCTCATCAATTCTCTTATCTTTTAAATGCTCCGGAATATCATTAAATTCTGAAATATACTTTGCAAAGCTTTTATTTATCTCGTTTTTAAGTTCGTCTTTATTCTCATATGTTCTCAATAGTCTATCTCTCCAGCTTCCGATTTTCCAGTTTCAGAAACTGGAACTTTCAAATTAGTCTTTGCAAACAACCTTTGAACCTTCACCATCAATTACAATTCCCTGACGGTTGTTAATTGGGGATAGATTCAAATCCGAAAATTCAGTCATTATTTTCTCGGTAACTTTCTTAAATGGTGCTGTAAGATAATGCGGAAGAACATAGAAATCAATCAAATCAAGCCCTGCATCATCTTCTTGTGAGTAGTCCTCCGGCTTTTCATCCATTTGTTCAATATATTGGATAGTTGGAGCGCATATAATCGCACCTGCCGATTCACCGATCATCAGTTTTCCCTTTTCCAATTCCTTCTTCAATAGCTCATCCGTTCCCGTTTTACGGAGCTGGTCCATAAGGAAGAAAGAATTTCCACCAGTAAAATATATCACATCCGCATCTTCAAAAACAGACTGTATCGTTAAATAAGCCTCCGTTGAAATATCAATTTCAGTTACGGCTGCTCCCAGTTTATTGAATAGCTTTCGAGCCGAGCCGACATAACCGGTATAGCCTTCACGCAGCGAAGCTGTGGGAATAAATGCGACTTTCTTGTTATCAATTTCTTCTTTTATCAAACTTCCTACACTTGAAAAGTGCGAACATAAAAACAGTTTCATCCATATCCTCCTTAATAAATTCCGATTTGATGCTCCCATTATACCATCTCCCTACATCTCCTTCAACGTAAAACTCACCGTCCAAAGCCCTTTATAACTGGTATCCTTTTTCAGCTTCGCCTTATACCCCGTCACATACATCTCAGCCAGTTTCAGCTCCGCTGTCTCCACATCAAAATACTGCACGCTGATCTTATCCTTCTTCGCATACCCCGCCAGCTTCTTCAACCACTTCGCCGTAACAGAAAACGACACCGGGATCCGCACCACACCATGCCGCACCACATCCCTCTGTGTTGTCCCTGCCTCTGTCTCACCGCCGGAATCCGCTTCCACATCCTCCAGCTCCACCTCATAAGAATCCGGAAGCGGCAGGTTCTCCCCGTCAAACACAAGATACTGAAAAAAAGCCATTCTATCTACCTCCGCTCCTCAGACTCATTCTCTGCTGTGCCGTCACGATCACCTCATCCAGCAGCTGGTTTCCCAGATAAACCGGAATCACCAGATCCCCCTGCTGTTCTTTCTGATCACCCAGCACATCCTTCAGTGCCGCCACAATACCGGCTGTCAGATCCGCACCACCGGACGTTCCCGTACCGGTCATCACACCACTGTCTGCCACAGCCATCTGCGGCGAAATCACCATATCCGCAGCCACACTGTTCACAGCCGCCTTTACCATGCCCCTGCTCTTCTCAATGCCCTCAGCCAGACCGCTCATAAAGTCCGGCATCCAGCTCTCGAAATCCGTCAGAGGTCCTTCATCCGGCACAGAGAAATGCAGATGGGAACGGATCGTGTTTGCCACATCCGTTACTGCATTGGCAACCGCACCAATACAGCTCCGGATTCCATTCACAATACCATTGATAATATCCGCGCCCCACCGCCATCCGGCAGATGCAAGACTTGCGGTACTGTTCAGCTCTACCGTGTATAGCTCTGGTTCTGCACCTACCTTGTGGATTGCGGTATCCAGAAGATACCCCTCGGACGGGCTGATTTCACGGACAGTCCAATCATTGTCACAGATATAATACTTGGTCGTAAACTGACCGTTTTCATCAGTCGTGTAGGTGTCAATCAGTTCCTCACCCTTATAGATGCCGTAAACCGCACCTGCAAGGGAAGCGTCGCCCTGCGGAGAACCTGTTTCTGCATCGGTCTTTGTCACAGTCACTTGGAATTTCTTCAACACATTGTCGAAGCTGCGTTTTGTGACCTTGTTCCATTCAATCGGAGCTGTCTGGGAAGCAGGAACGACATAGCGGACTGCGGTATCCACTTCCTCAACCACATACGGGGTATCGCCACTGATAAGGACATTTTCAAACTTAGCCAGTCCGTTTTTATCAGTCACGGCATACTCGTCAACAGGCAAGCCGCTTAAAGATGTGCCATAAAGGTGGAATTTCATTCCCTCCACCAGATTGTCCTCGGAAGTCTTGACGATTTCCAGACTGCCACGCTTCAAAGTATTGCTGAAGGTCACAGTAGAGGTTTTTCCTCCGATAAGTGTGACGGTCTGGGTTTTCTGCGGCTCATAACGGTCAATGGACTGTTCTGTGACGGTATAAGTGCCAGGGAATAATCCCTCCACTGAGACAGAGCCGTCCTTTCCTGTCTTAACTGTCTTATTGAAGTTATCACCTTTGATTATAAAAGAGATGCCCTCCACAACTCCGTCCTCAGAAGTCTTTTTGAGGGCAATCGTGCCTGTCGGCGTTTCGATATTGATATATGCAGACACGGTATCAGCATTCTCCACACCTGTTACCAAATCCTGCAAGTTCGGGTCGCCATAGGCAATGAGCTTTGCACTGCTGCTGACAGTCGGCACATTGTTCCTCTTTGCCGTAATGCGGACAGAACCGCTGATAGCTACGGTGGATCTGATTGTCAGCTTATTTCCAGACTTCGATACACTCACATTGCTGTCAGAGCTTGAAAAGCTGTAATCGGAAAGGACGCCGTTGCTGTCCGTCAATGTGATGCTGTACTTTCCGTCCTTGTAGGCAAGCTCCTTTGTGATGTCATTCTTACCGCCCGACATAAAGCTCGGAATGGTGTTATGCTCACGCAGCATTGCAACAATCTGGTCATACACTGCCCTTGCTCCGCTGTTGGCATAATTTGAACCGAAGTGCAGGCTGTAAACGGTGGTGCTTGTCTGGTTATATGAGCCTGTGGCTTCACGGCAGCCTGTGACAAACTCCCATACGAGGGTCTGCGTGGCAAGCCATTTTTCATCATCACTTCCCGACAGATTATTTCGGTTGCCCTGATACCCATAGAGCAGGGCAAGTCCAACCGCCTTTTTCTGATTGGCTGAAAGGGCGTTCCAAGTATCAGAGGAAGCCTTTTTCAAGGTGTTTCCTGTTTTCAGCGGTACTCCCGGCTGAATACAAAACGCATTCTCTCCGTCCACAAACATACGGTACTTATAATTTCCCGTTCCGCCTGCGGTATAGCCGCCGATATTCGCACTGGAATTGTACCTCATCGCATTACCGTTGCTGTCATAGGTGTGGGAAAAGGAAATCGTCCCGATGTCACCCGCAGCAAACGCCGTCGCAGGCATTATGGATAATGCCGTGACCGCAGCCATTACAAAAGCCGCAGCCTTTTTGAACAATTTAGGGATTTTCATAGTTACCTCCTGTAATTTGGATTGAATATTTTGCCTTACTGACCGAAAAAAGCTGCCCGTTATGGACAGCCTAAAGTATTTCTTTTCTCGGATAGTTACTGGCAGTAGTTAGGGGGTGAGGTGTGGAGAGGGGGAAGCCGAAATAATGGCTATCCACTCAAATGGGCAGACCTCGCCCTCGATGTGTGGCTATCTCTCGTGAGCCTTGTTCCGCTGCAAGTGTCGGTTATAAAACTCCAACGCCTTGACAACAAAATCCGTTTCCTGCCCTCTGGGAACAGTCTTGGGAATGAGCTTGGTTATCCTCTCGTCACGGAAAGCAGGTTTTTCCTTCTGGTTGGGCTTTTCTTCCTCCATAATGGACTGGATAACCTCGGAAGTAAGCTTGCCGTCTTGGTTATACTTCTTCATTTTGATAGCCTGTGCCAATGACGGGGTAGCATCGTTGTACTCCATTGCTTCAAGCAGGGTGTATTGCTGTTCCTCGGTCAGATAAGAAACCTCAACCGCAGGACGAAAAGCAATCTGCCTTTCATCTACCATTTGCAGGATTTCGGGAACAAGCTCCGTTAGACGGATATACCTCTGAATTTGATTGCGGCTTTCTCCAACCTTTTCGGCAAGTTCAGCATCACTCCTCAACTTTGTCCCCATTGGGGACGAAGTTAAATCACTTCTTTCACCTTGTCGTTTCATAGCTTCCAACCGCATTTTATACGCAAAGGCTTTTTCACTTGGTAGAATAACGGAGCGTTGGAGATTACTTTCCACCATCACAATAATGGCTTCGTCACGGGTAAGCTCTTTAACCTCGCATTTCAGCGTTTCAAGCCCCGCAAGTTCACAAGCCTTTTTTCGCCTGTGACCGCTGATAAGCTCATACCGTCCGTCCTCTTTTAAGCGAACTGTCGCAGGGGTCATTACACCGTTTCGCTTGATACTCTCAACAAGTTGTTCCATATCTTCGTCCATCAAAACCTTGAACGGGTGGTCTGGAAACTCGTCAATCTCCGATATGGGAATATCCCGTATCTTGCTTAGCTTTGCTTCCTCACGGCTTTCGTCCGTCTGAAAAAGGTCATCGTATGCGGTCAGCTCGATTTTGGTTTCTCTGCTTCTCGCCAATCTCTGCCACCTCCTTTCCTAACTGCTCATAGGCTGCGGCAACCTTGCCGCTTTTGTCGTAAGCAAAAATACTTTTGCCTTCTGCGGTAGCTTCCACCGCACGGATAGAATGTGGTATCTCGGTATCAAATACCTTGATTTTCTTACCGTATGCACTTTTGACCGTTGCCGTAATTTCCTTAGAAATGTTGGTACGGGGTATTACCATAGTCATTAAGATACCGTCTATCCGCAGCTTGGGGTTGATTTGCCGCTTGACCATTGATACGGAGCGAAGTAAAAGCTCCAGACCTTTAGCCGAGAGATAGTGGGGCTGTGTAGGGATAATCACGCTGTCAGCCGCCGCCAGAGCATTGATGGTTATCATACCTAAGCTCGGCATACAATCAATAAGCACATAATCGTAATTCTTTTTAACCTCATTGACATAGGTTTTCAGCACACGCTCACGGCTCATTGCATTGATTAGCCTTACCTCAAAGCCCGACAGCTCAATGTTTGACGGAAGCAGGTCAACGCCCTCTCTGTGGTGGATAATACCCTGTGAAACATCAAGCGTTGTATCGTCTATGATGTTCTGCATCACAGTAGAGAGCGTTATGGGAATATCGTCTGGTCTGTTATAACCCAGAGCCATCGTGAGATTTGCCTGTGCATCGGCATCAATCAACAGGACTTTTTTACCCTGCTGCACCAGACTTACGCCCAGATTGACCGCTGTTGTTGTTTTTCCGACACCGCCTTTCTGGTTAGTCAGAGCAATCACTTTGCAATTTGACATAAATGCGTCCTCCTTTCGCATAGATTTAGCCACTTTGTCAAGGTGGCTATGTAAACAGTACCAGAGAACGCAAAAAAGCCGCCTACTCTTAAAATCAATAAGAATAAGCGGCTTTGTAATCTGCCTTAGACATATTCAATTTTCATTCTCTTGGTCGGTGCATTTGTGACCTTAAAAATAAGCTCGTCAATGCAATCCGTATATCTGTCTTGCTGAATAAGTTGATTTTTTAACTCTACAAGGCTATGTATCAAAAGTTTTCTTTCGTGGCTATCCAAATACAGATGATTAAATTTCTCTCTCATAAGCACACCTCCACTTCTTTAGCTTCATTATATTGGAAAGCAGGGGAAAGGACAAATCTGCGAAAAAGGACAAAAATAAGCGTACCACTATTTCTAATGATACGCCTATCCTCATTAAATCACTTCAAAATGCTTCAACGCATCCTTTATCGCTTCCACTTTCTCCACTGTCGGATGCTTCCTCGGCTGTTTCAATTCCTCTACCGCATTAGGAGCATCGTACATCGGCAAGCCTAAATCTCTCTTTACCTCTGCGATATATGCGGTATGTACTTTGAAGCCGTATTTAGCTTCTATGTACTCCTTTATCATTTTGTAGGTCACTCGTTCTTTGGGCTTATAGCTTTCCGCTCTTTTAGCAATATTATCAAGTGGAACTTTTCCCTCACCCTCGCCAAACTCAACTTTTACGTTGATATGTCCGTCTGGCTTTTTGTGGGAAAGCAGTACTACCGTCTCCACATGCACCGTCTGTGGGAACTGATCCACTCCGCAGACCTTCTTCAGTTCATATCCATTATCACACAAGAATCGCAAATCTCTGGCGAGTGTCGCACTGTCACAGCTCACATAGACAACTCTCTTCGGCTGCATTTTGAGGATGGTTTTAAGCAGCATTTCATCGCAGCCCTTTCGCGGGGGATCGACTACGATCACATCTGCATAGACGCCGTTTTTCTCATATTCTCTTGGCAGAACCTCTTCGGCTTTTCCGACAAAGAATTCTACATTTTCGATATTATTGATCCTGGCATTTCGCTTCGCATCTTCGATTGCCGCAGGAACGATTTCCACACCACGGACAAATCTGGCTTTCTGTGCCAGAAAGAGTGAGATTGTTCCAATACCGCAGTACAGATCCCAGACAGTTTCTTCTCCATGAAGATCCGCATATTCCAGTGCTTTGGAATACAGTTTCCAGGTCTGTTTCGGATTTACCTGGAAGAAGGAAAGCGGCGAGATTTCATAGGAAATGTCTCCGATCTTATCTGTGATAAATTCCTGTCCCCAGATGGTCTTTACTTTATCACCAAGAATCACGTTATTTCGTTTCTTGTTGATATTCAGAGAGATACTCGTCATTCCCGAAATTTCACAAAGCTTCTCGATCAGTTCCTTCTGATGCGGAAGTTCCTGGCCATTGATGATCAGACAGACCATAATTTCTCCTGTAAAAAACCCGTACCGCACAAAAATATGGCGCACCAGTCCCCTGCCTGTCATCTCATCATAAGGTGCAATATTATATTTCTCCATATGAGCGATCACGCGATCCAGCACATCTTTATTCTGTGGAATTCCCAGAGCGCAATCACGATTCTCAATAATCGCATGCGTACGACCGGCATAAAATCCTGTGATAATCCTGCCTTCTTTATTCCGTCCAACCGGAAACTGTGCCTTATTTCTATAATGATATGGTTCATCCATACCGATCAGCGGCTCCATAGGAAGGTCATGAAATCCACCGATCCGCTCCAGATGTCCCCGAAGTTTCTTTTCTTTAAACACTTTCTGTTCTTCATAAGAAACTGCCTGAAGCTGACATCCGCCACACTGACGGGCAGATGGACACACTGGCTCTACCCGATATGGTGAAGGTTTAATGATTTCCATCAGCCTGCCATATCCATAGTTCTTCTTTGCCTTTATGATCTTTGCTTTAACAGTATCTCCGATAACTGCATCCTTTACAAAAACAGTGAAGCCATCAGCTTTGCCAATGCCTTCACCATCTGTTCCGCAGTCCACAATTTCTAACGTAACAATGTCATTTTTACGATATTCCATGAGGATCAAACGTCTCCTGTTCTTCTCAGATTTGATTCAAAAAGCCTGTTATATCCAAGCCATTCCTTCTTGCCTTTATCTGCTGCAAAAATCTCTGTCAGTGTTTCCATACGGGCATCCGTATTGTCTGCAAGATTTAACGCCACAGCCTCTGCCAGTGCCGGTTTCTTTGGTGAACCATATTCCAGTTCTCCGTGATGTGCCAGAATGCAGTGTACAAGCTGATTCTCCAGTGTTTCCGGAAAATCCGGGATCTCTTTTGCCAGATCATGGATCATCTGAGCACCGATAATGATATGTCCCAGAAGCTGCCCTTCATCTGTATAATCATTCAATGGGAAAGAGGAAAGTTCCTTTGTTTTGCCCACATCATGAAGAAGTGCTGCTGTGATCAGAAGATCTCTCTTAAGAAGCGGATAAGCATTTGCCATATAATCACAAAGCTTTGTAACACTTAAAGTATGCTCCATCAGCCCTCCGATAAAACCATGATGAACGGTTTTTGCCGCTGAATGTTCCTGGAAGGATTTCAAAAATTCCTTATCTTCTACAAAAAGTTTATTCAGAAGAGCGGACAGATACTCATTCTTTACTGTCTTAATAATTCCAAGCAGCTGACCATACATATCATCTGTGCTGTTTTCACTCACCGGAAGATAATCTGCCGGATCATATTCTCCCTCTCCTGCTTTGCGGACTCTCTTGATATTCAGCTGCATTGCTCCCGCAAAGGTTGTCACATCTCCGACAACATCAATATAATCCAACGCATCAAAATCATCAATTCCCAGGGAATTGGGATCCCATATCTTGCCATCCAGAACGCCTGTCTTATCCTGAAGGATCACGTTCTCATATGGTTTACCATTCTTTGTTGTTGCTGCCTGTTTCTGTTTACAGAGATAGATTCCACTGAGTCTGTCTCCTTCATGTAATTCATTAATAAATCGCATGTTACTCTTGCCTTTCTGTTTT
Source organism: Blautia sp. MSK17_66 (assembly GCF_020538025.1). Lineage (NCBI taxonomy): Bacteria > Bacillati > Bacillota > Clostridia > Lachnospirales > Lachnospiraceae > Blautia > Blautia sp. MSK17_66. The sequence continues at coordinate 67,956 of NZ_JAJBNQ010000015.1, read as the reverse complement.
CCTTTATTTTAACTGTCCTGTATCTTCTATGTCTCAGTCCACTTTCACAAATGTCACCGTATCCTTCCGGACACATTCTACTGAACAGTTACCTTTACTGCTAATTCTACATCTGTATATTCTCCGGATGGATTCTTACGATACACATTGACCTTCGTACTTGTTCCCTTACTCAGCCCCTGAAGCACAGATGCATACTCTTCCATTGACTGTATTTCCTGTCCGTCCAGAGTATGCAGGATGTCTCCGTTCTGTATTCCGGCTGACATTGCCGGTGAATCCACCTCCACATAATCTACATAAATTCCTCTCGGAATCTCAAGACTTTCTGACTGTACGGATGAGATTGTTACTCCTTCAATGCCTATGTAACGGATATCCTCGCTGTTTGCCATACTTTCAAGAAGCGGGCACAGCTGTGCTGTTTCTACCGCACGGATCACATTTGTCCTGTTCTCTTCCTGATTCCATATGATACCGACAACTTCACTGTCCTCATTCAGAAGAATCCCCCTGCTGTTCTCATCACCTGCCATATCTGTCGTAAGCATTCCATACTCCTCGTCTGCAATCTTAAGAGTACCTGTGACAGCCGCTATGGTTCCAGCTATCAGGGAATCATAATCTCCTGTAGGGCTTCCGATGGCAATGACAGCATCTGTCTGTTTCATATCATCCTCTGAGGCCAGTGAAACCGCCGGAATTTCTTCCTGCGTTTCTTCACCTACTGATGCAAAAGGAACCTTGATCACCATAAGTCCCGTGCGAAAATCATTCTTGCACAAAATTCCATCTGCTGTCGTTTCATCAGAAAATGTAACAGTAAACTTATCTGCCTCATCCATCTGATCTGCAAGCGTCAATATATAAAAAGCATCTGAATTTTTCAGAAAAACGAACCCTTCTCCCTCGCCATAGTCCAGAAAAGAATCGTCCAGAAGATCTGCATCTTCTCCTGCTGCTGAGATACGGACAAGTGCTCTTCGCGGCATTTCTGCAATCTGACTTATCCCATCCGACAGATTATCCTGAGATTTCTCAGTGGCTGTTTCCTTCTTCTCTTCTGATAACTGCAGTGCTGGCGTTTCCTGTTCCAGTGACTCTTTGGCCGCGGGAGTCAGAGTTACCACAGCTTTCTGTTCTGCCACACTGCCAAGTTTCTCCAACGCCTTCGGAACGATCAGTGCCATTGCACACGCTGCACAACTGCCAAAGATCACTCCACAGAGGGCTGCTGTCAGTATTTTGGCCGGCAGCCCCGTCTTTGTTGGCTGCTCTTTTATGGTTTCTTTTATAAAAGTATAGTTCTCCGAAGATATTTCTTTATCATTCCGTTTGGCCATATCTTTTCTCCTATGATGTAAAGCCTAACAATTCTAGTTTATTTTAGCAGAAACTTATGAATTTTTTATGAATAAAATCCGTCTATTTGTCTTTTCATTCCATCGGAAATCATGTAGAATAGAGAAGACTAAAAGATTATAAAAAATAACGAGGAATTATTATGAATCAAAAAGCATTAAATGCACTGGAATACCCTAAAATCATAGAAAAGCTTACCGAAAAAGCCTCCTCCGGCATGGGCAAACATCTCTGTCGAACACTGGAGCCTTCCACCGATCTCGAAGTGATCCGGACCATGCAGCTTCAGACCCGTGATGCCCTGACACGCCTTTTCCAGAAAGGCTCCATTTCATTTGGTAATGTCAAGGATATCCGTGGATCTCTGAAACGCCTTGAGATCGGAAGTTCTCTTGGTATTCTGGAAATTCTCTCTGTCTGCAGTCTTCTTGAGAACACCTCCCATGTCAAAGCCTATTCTCGTCGGGATCGTGCTGACATACCGGATGATTCTCTTGACAATATGTTTGACGGACTTTCTCCCCTCACCCCACTCTCTTCTGAAATACGCCGATGCATTCTTTCTGAAGATGAGATCAGTGACGATGCAAGTCCGGCTCTTCGTCAGATCAGAAGAAATATGAAGGTAACAAATGACCGTATCCATTCACAGTTATCCGGACTGGTAAACGGTGGTGCCAGAAGTTATCTTCAGGATGCTGTGATCACTATGCGAAACGGCAGATACTGCGTGCCTGTTAAGGCTGAATATAAAGGTCAGGTTCCTGGTATGATCCACGATCAGTCTTCCACTGGTTCTACCCTTTTCATTGAACCAATGTCTGTTGTCAAACTGAACAACGATATGCGTGAACTGGAACTCCAGGAACAGAAGGAAATTGAAGTGATCCTTGCAGATCTCAGCGAACAGATTGCTGTCGAACGGGAAGCCATTTCTCTTAATCTGAACATCATGGTCCAGCTTGATTTTATTTTTGCAAGAGCTGCTCTTGCCATGGAAATGAATGCAAGCGAACCGATTTTTAATGATGAAGGCCGTATCAATCTCAAAAAGGCTCGGCATCCACTCATCAATAAGAAAAAGGTTGTGCCTATCGACATTCGTCTTGGAGATACTTTTGACCTTCTTGTCATCACTGGTCCAAATACCGGTGGTAAAACAGTTTCCCTCAAAACAGTCGGTCTTCTGACCCTTATGGGACAGTCAGGTCTTCACATTCCGACTCTGGACCGCAGTGAGCTGGCTCTTTTTCATGAAGTATATGCAGATATCGGAGATGAGCAGAGCATTGAGCAGTCCTTAAGTACCTTCTCCTCTCATATGACAAATATCGTTTCTTTTCTCGAGAAGGCAGATCAGCATTCTCTTGTTCTGTTTGACGAGCTTTGTTCCGGAACCGATCCGACAGAAGGTGCCGCACTTGCCATTTCCATTCTCTCTTATCTCCATGACAGAGGAATCCGGACCATGGCAACCACACATTACAGTGAACTCAAGGTATTTGCACTGTCTTCTTCCGGTATCGAAAATGCAAGCTGCGAATTTGATGTAGAAACCTTAAGCCCAACTTACCGTCTGCTGATCGGTATTCCGGGTAAGAGTAATGCTTTTGCAATCTCATCCAAGCTCGGTGTTCCATCTTCCATCATTGACAAAGCCAGGGAGCAGATCAATGAGCAGGATGAATCTTTTGAGGATGTCCTGACTTCCCTTGAGGAAAGCCGTATCACAATTGAAAATGAACGTACAGAGATTGCACAGTATAAGCAGGAAATTGAGACTCTCAAGAAACAGCTTGAGACCAAGCAGGAGAAACTGGATGTACAGAAGGACCGCATCATCCGTCAGGCTAACGAAGAAGCTCACAAGGTTCTGCAGGAAGCCAAGGATTATGCCGATCAGACCATGAAGCTTTTCCACAAATTCCATAATGAATATGTAGATACTGCCGCTGTTGAAAGAGAACGCCAGCAGCTTCGCCAGCGCCTCAATAAGGCTGAACAGAAAATGGCACAGCCCACCGTCAAAAAGAAGCCGAAAAAGGAACTCTCTGCCAAAGATGTACGTCCGGGTGATACCGTTCGGGTACTCAGCATGAATCTTAAAGGTACGATCAGTACCCGTCCTGATTCCAAAGGTTATCTTTTTGTGCAGATGGGCATCATACGCTCCAAGGTTCATATTTCTGACCTGGAACTTATTGATGAACCGGTAATTACAACACCTTCTCTTTCCCGTACAGGAGCCGGAAAGATCCGTATGTCCAAATCCACCAGCATTTCTACCGAAATCAACCTTCTTGGTAAAACCGTGGATGAGGCTGTTGCTGAACTCGACAAATATCTTGATGATGCTTATCTGGCTCATCTCAAAACCGTTCGCATCGTCCATGGTAAGGGAACCGGTGCCCTGCGAAAAGGCGTTCACAACTATCTCAAGCGCCAGAAGCATGTCGCATCCTACCGTCTCGGTGAATTCGGTGAGGGAGATGCCGGTGTAACGATCGTAGAATTCAAAAAATAACAGTCAAAACAAAACCAAGGGAAAGGCGATATTTATTATGGTAACAAAGCAAAAAATCTTAATCGTAGATGATGACAATAATATTGCAGAACTGATTTCTTTATATCTTACAAAGGAATGTTTTGAAACCAGCATTGTAAATGATGGTGAGCAGGCACTTAAAGAGTTCTCCAGCTTTTCACCGGATCTCATACTTCTTGATCTGATGCTTCCGGGCATCGACGGCTATCAGGTCTGTCGGGAGATCCGTCATGTTTCAGATGTACCGATCATCATGCTTTCTGCCAAGGGCGAAACCTTCGACAAGGTACTGGGACTGGAACTTGGTGCAGATGACTACATCATCAAACCTTTTGATACAAAAGAACTCGTTGCCCGCGTCCGTGCAGTACTGCGCCGCTTTAAGGCCAAACAGCCTGCAGTAAATCCATCCGAGAAAAGTGTCAGCTATCCGGATCTTACGATCAATCTGACCAATTACTCCGTCACCTACATGGGAAATCACGTGGATATGCCGCCAAAGGAACTGGAACTTCTCTACTTCCTTGCTTCGTCCCCGAATCAAGTTTTTACCCGTGAGCAGCTTCTTGATCATATCTGGGGATATGAATATATCGGGGATACACGTACCGTTGACGTCCACATCAAACGTCTCCGTGAAAAGATCAAGGATCATCCGCAGTGGAGTCTGTCAACTGTCTGGGGAATCGGTTATAAATTCGAGGTCAGAAAATGAAAAAACGATTAACCTCCATGTTTTTTGCTACCTACATCCTGCTCGGTATCCTGGGATTTTTTCTGGTAACATTTGTGGGCTCTCATCTACTGGAGGCAAGACTGGAAAAATCCATCACCTCAGACATATACCAGACTGCCCACCGCATTGCAGAAAGTGATCTTGTACGTCATAACATCACTTCTACAAATGTAGAATCTGTCCAGAATACTCTGTCCCTGGCTGCCAATTATCCGGATACGATCATCTGGATCATCAACAGCAACGGACAGATCATCCTGAGCACCCGCAAGGATATTTCGCCGGATCATCCCATTGATCTGGATGGTTTTGATCCTGCTTCCTGGGGCAGTAATTATTATCAGATTGGAGATTTTTACGGATACTTTCATGATTCCCGTTTAAGTACCATTGCACCTATTACAGAACATCTGAATATCCGGGGATATGTGGCAGTTCACTATCTCATGAGTGATCTGTACCAGAGCCGCAGCAGCCTTCTCTGGATCATTCAGCTTCTGTTTGTCATCACCTATCTGATGACTGCTGTACTGTTTCTCTTTTACAGTTTTTATATACGGAAACCACTTTATGCTATTACAAAGGGTGCTTCTGAATTTGCCAATGGAAATCTCTCCTATCAGATTCCGGTAAAGTCCGAAAACGAACTTGGTTATCTTGCAAGTAATCTGAATTACATGGCTGATAAGCTTAATCGTAATGGAGAATATCAGCGACAGTTTATTTCAAATATTTCCCATGACTTCCGCTCACCGCTGACTTCCATCAAAGGTTATGTGGAAGCTATGATCGATGGTACAATTCCTGTGGAAATGCAGGAAAAATACCTCAAGATCATTTCCTACGAAGCAGAACGACTTGAGAAGCTTACCCGCGGTCTTCTAACTCTGAATGAGCTGGATATCCACAAACGGATGCTGAATATCCAGGATTTTGATATCAACCAGACCATCAAAAGCACCGCCGCATCTTTTGAAGGAACCTGTACAACCCGTCAGATCCTTCTTGAATTGATCCTGTCCGGTCAGACTCTGTATGCTCATGCAGATCTGGAACAGATTCAGCAGGTGCTGTACAATCTTCTAAGTAACGCGATCAAATTCAGTCCTGATCATTCTACGATCACGATTGAGACAACAGAAAAAAACGGCAAAATATTCGTATCCGTTAAAGATCACGGTATCGGAATCCCCAAATCTAGCCTGAACAGGATATGGGAACGCTTTTACAAAATTGACCGTTCCCGTGGCAAAGATCAGAAGGGCACCGGGCTTGGACTCGCAATCGTCAAGGAGATCATTTCCGCTCACGGTCAGCATATCAACGTGATCAGCACAGAAGGCGTTGGAACTGAATTTATCTTCACATTAGAACAGGCAAAGTAGAAATTTCTACTTTGCCTGTTGTCAGCTTCCAGATTTGTTGTTATGATTTTTTATCAATGGTCAAATGGACTCTGGATCATTCTGTCTTCCTTTGTCAGATAAACACCTCTTGGCGTAATTCTTATCTGTGGAATAACCGGAAGTGCCATAAAGGAGAGGGTAATAAACGGGTCAAATCCCTTCGGTATCCCCATCTCATGTGCTTTTGGTATCATTCGTGCCAGTTTCTCATTTACCTTTTCGTATCCGGCATCACTCATAAGTCCCATGATCGGAAGAGGAAGTGTGTCAAATACCTCTCCATTTTCAACCAGCGTATAGCCGCCCTGCACACGAAGAAGCTCCTGTACTGCCAGATACATATCATGGTCATTATCTCCGATCACGATCAGATTATGGGAATCATGAGATACACTGGATGCGATTGCACCACCCCGAAGGCCAAATCCTTTTACAATTCCCACACCAACCTTTCCAGTATTTTTATGACGTTCTACTGCTGCAATCTTCTGATAAGTTTCGTCCGCTTTAAAGAACTTCTGCCCATTTTCGTCGACATAGCCGACTTCTTCCATGATATCTTCTGTAACGATCTGTCCCGCGAACATTTTGATAATATGTACCCTGCCTTGCTTCCACGGAAGTCGAAGATTGGATTCTTTAAAGCCAAGAAGATGAACTGTGTTTTTGAGCTGCGGTGAACACGGACGGATCTCAACTTTTTCATCTCGGATGATTTTGTTACCTTTATGGTACACTTCCAGTACATTCATCTCATCCAGATTATCCAGTACAACAAAATCTGCCTGATAACCTGGTGCAATTGCCCCAAGATGATGCAGGCCATAGCATTTTGCTGCCTGTATGGTCGCCATTTTGATTGCCTGTTCCGGCTTCAGCCCGAGCCGCACTGCCTTTCTTACATTGAAATCAATATGTCCTTCCCTGCGGATCTCCTCAATGTGCTTGTCATCTGTACAGAAACAGAATCCTGAAGTATCCGTGTGATGCTCTACAATGCCTTTGACAATCGCTTCCAGGTTCTTCGCTGCACTTCCTTCACGAATCAGTACCTGCATCCCATTTCTGAGTTCTTCCATAGCATACTCATAAGTCACACATTCATGATCTGTCGAAATTCCTGCCAGTGCGTATGCTGCCAGATCTTTTGATGAAAGAAACGGTGCATGGCCATCTCGCACTCTGTCCTTAAAGACGGACAGTTTCTCATGCATGGCTACACTTCCATTAATGACAGAAACCGCATCCATCACTTCTCCCAGACCAAGGATTCTGGGATGATTCAGATATGCTTTCATTTTGCCTGCAGTAAGGATGCATCCGTTATCATCCACATGCGTAGCCGGTACACAAGAAGGCATCATGACATAGACATTTGCCGGCACTTCCTCCGTCTGTTCCAGGATATAGTCAATCCCATCCGTTCCTGAAACATTTGCCGACTCGTGAGGATCTACAATAAACGTTGTCGTGCCGCACTGTGCCACCTGTCTGATCAGTTCACCGGGCGTTACCAGAGTTGATTCCAGATGAAGATGGCTGTCGATAAATCCCGGGCAGAGATATTTTCCATCCATGTCGATTTCTGTTTCTCCCTCGTACTCTCCGACTCCAACAACAACCCCGTCTTCAACTACCACATCTCCTTTACAGAACTCACCTGAATGAGCCATGAATACGTTTGCATTTTTGAAAACGAGAAAAGGTCTTCGAATTCCACGTGCAATTTCCGAATAAACGCGATATCTTTCCAGATCCATGCAGATACCTCCTTTTTGCTTATCCTTATTTTTTTTAATTTTATGTCCACTGATGATCATGCAGCTGTCCCTGAAGCTGCATATGATCAAACTGATTCTGCCGTAAAGCTTCATATAAAACAATTGCCACTGAATTACTCAGATTCAGTGAGCGAATGTCATTGATCATCGGAATACGAATGCAGTTTTCCTTATTTTCCATAAGAATCTCTTCCGGGATTCCGGCACTTTCTTTGCCAAACATAATGAAGCAGTCCTCTTCGTACTGAACATCTGTATATGTCTGAAGTCCCTTGGTTGTTGCATAATAAATCCTGGCACCCGGATTCTTTCTGAGGAATTCCTCGTAATCCAGATATGTAGTTACATCCAGATCCTTCCAGTAATCCATTCCCGCACGTTTGATTGCTTTCTCACTCAGACTGAACCCCAGCGGTTCGATCAGATGAAGCCTTGTTCCTGTCGCCACACAGGTTCTTCCGATGTTTCCTGTATTTGCCGGTATCTCCGGCTCATGCAGTACAATATTTAACTTTGCCATTTCTTATCCTTTCTCCATTCTCCGCCCCATGCAAATCTGGTCAGTTCATCCTGAGACGGTCTTTCCAGATAACGGGTAAGTTCTCCACTGTACAAAAGTCTGTCATTGCCGGCAACTGCTTTGCCGATCACAGCTGCCGGAATCTGATGATGCGAAAGTTCCTGTACCAGCTTTTCTCCGTCTGTACATCCCAGAAGAACAGCTCCCTCTGACAGTAGTTTATACGGATTCACATCCAGCCTTTCACAGATTTCAATCGTTTCCTGACGGACAGGAATCGCACGGAGATCTGCCCTAAGACCAGTTTCCGAGGCTTCTGCCATCTTCCACATACCGCTTAGGACTCCTCCCACACCAAGGTCATATCTTGCATGAACCTTGCCTTTAAATATTTCCGAAATATCTGCTGATACACTGCATTTCTCCAGAATGCGGGCTGTACTCCAGAGAAATCCGTCTGAAAAATACTGAAGCAGTGTTTCTCTCTCTTTTTGCATCAAAAGCTGTGTCCCTCTGATTCCGATCACACCTGCAACTACCAGATCATCACCCTGCTTAAGCGAACCGTCAATCTGTGCTTTCAGTGCCTCCATCGCCTGCTGCCCAAGTTTCATATGTATTTTCCTCCGTTTTCTATTTCGCTTTATCCTCTGTTATAAAAGGATGGAGAGAATACTTGGAACTACCATGGCAAGGACAAGAACGACTGCAATTACAGCCGCAAATATTTTTCTCTTTTTCGGATCAAACATTCCCATTTTTGTCACCTCATTCTATTTCGTTATCCATCCTCAGCACAACATTTTCTGTTGCCGCATTATTGGACAGTGGATTTCTGTTTTCATAATCAAACAGAATCGCTTTTCCACCCGGAAAAACTTCTATATGTGCAGTTCTGGATATCCTGTGTTCTTTTCTGTAAGCCCAGACTGCACTCTCATACGGTTTCTGGTCTGCTGCAAAGGAAGGTCGTTTCTTCAGCCGCTCTCTCAGATACAGATCATACAGCATATACTGTGCCGCTGTTTCTGCATCGATCTGTGTCTCCTCCTTCAGAAACTCCAGCAAAATCTCATAACGACGCATTCTGGAATGTGAAATCTCACTGTATCCTTTCTCTTCATAAAAAGCACCCAACTTTTCATAAAATATAAAAGCATCCTCAAACTGCGGCACCAGATATTCCAGTGTATTCTGAAACTGTCCGCTGTTGTAGTAAACCTCTACCATGCTTTCTACCCGCTTAAGCTTCAGAATTTCTCTGTAAGAAAGCCAGTTTGTAGAAAGTACCTCGTATGGTTCTTTTTCTTTGTGCAGGATTCCGTACTTCTGTGCTTCCTGTTCCATCAAAGACCCCTTCAGAACCTTAAGAAATCCCAGCTGAAGCTGATCCGGTTTCATTTCGTAAACATCATTAAAAGAACGGTGGAACGTATTATAATCCTCATATGGAAGACCTGCGATCAGATCCAGATGCTGATGAATATTTCCAAAACTGTGGATCTTTGCGACAGACCTTTCCAGTTTCACGAGATCCATGTGCCTGTGGATTGCATGAATGGTGTCCGTATTTGTGGACTGCACGCCTATCTCAAGCTGGATCAGCCCCGGACGCATTTTACTCATAAGCTGAATTTCTTCATCCCGAAGAAGATCTGCCGAAATTTCAAAATGGAAATTTGTCACTCCGTTATCATGCTCCAGAATGTATCTCCATATTTCCATCGCATGCTCATGCCTGCAGTTGAAGGTCCGGTCTACAAACTTGACCTGCGGCACTCTGTGATCCAGAAAAAACTGCAGTTCCCTTCTGACCAGCTCCAGATCACGAAATCTTAACTTCTTGTCAATAGAAGACAGACAATAACTGCAGGAAAACGGGCATCCTCTGCTGCTCTCATAATAAATGATCTTGTTCTCAAAATCCTCAAGCTGCTCATATACAAAAGGAATTTCGCTTAAATCTGTCAATTCTCTCCAGCCATTATTGTGGATTTCTTCTCCGTCACGATAGACAATTCCCGGAATCTCGGTCAGAGATCCCTCCCCGTCCACGTAATAATGCACCAGCTCCAGAAATGTTTTTTCACCTTCTCCTGTCATAACTCCGGTCATCTGTGGTGTTTTTCTGAGGAAAGCCTCCGCATCAAAGGAAACCTCCGGTCCTCCAGCCCAGAATTTTGTTTCCGGAAGTATTTTGTGCAGATCACAGAGAAGATCCTTTACAAAAGAAATATTCCATATATAGCAGGAGAAGCAGACTACATCCGCTCCAGTCAGATAAATATCCTTCAAAATCTCATCTTTCGTCTGATTGATCGTATATTCTCTCAGAAGAATATGCTCCTGATAAGCAGACGCATATGCCCTGAGATCATATACAGCAAGATTTGAATGAATATATTTTGCATTACATGCTGCCAGTAATATTTTCATAAATCTTATAAACCTTTCTGGACCTTATTTATCCAGAAGCTCCTTAATTGTTTCTTTTGGAGTCAGTCCGACCAGTCTCTCTGCTTCCTGACCATTTCGGAAGATCAGAAGTGTCGGAATACTCATAATACGGAATTTCTGCGCCAGCTCCGGTTCCTGGTCAACGTCGATCTTGCCTACACAGTATCCCTCTTCTGCCAGTTCCTCAACGATCGGACCCTGACGCATACATGGTCCGCACCAGGTTGCCCAGAAATCCAACAACACTGGTTTCTCCGCCTTAAGAACTTCCTGTTCAAAATTCGCTGCTGTAATTACTTTTGCCATAATGATTCCTCCTGTTATAAGCTCTGTCCTTTGACAGTACGCTCAGATATATGATTTCCGTTTACCTGTTTTTTATGAAGATTTTTTGCTGCGGACATACTTCCCTGCACTGATGGCGGCCATACTGCCTTCATAAACCGCTTTTGATACCTGAAGAAGCCCTCCCGTACAGTCTCCCGCCGCAAAAAGTCCTGGAATGGTCGTTTCCATCTCTTTATTTATCTTAATGTTGCCCTTATCGGTGATCTCCGCCCCCATCTGTCTGGCAATCTCCGTACTTCCGGCAGTACCAAGTGCTATAAAAACTCCATCTGCCGGATAAAACGACTTTACCTGTGTTTCTGCTTCCTGTACAGACGCATCACTCTGCATCAGAAGACCGGAAACCTTATCCTCGCCTTCAATTGCCTGAATCTTCATCGTATTAACTGAGATAGGATGTTCTCTGGAAAATTCCGGTTTCTTTCCATCTGTATAGATTGTCACATCCTGTGTGACATTCCGAAGCTGTTCTGCCTCATGAAGAGCAAAATCACCATTTCCGACAACAGCAACTTCCTTGCCTCTGTAAAAGAAGGCATCACAGACAGCACAATAGCTGACACCTCTCCCCTCAAATTCCCTGAGACCTGGAATCTTCGGAGCAGTTCGCTTCCCTCCTGTCGCCAGAATCACGCTGACCGTATCAAAATCTCCGGCTGTGGTCTTTACTGTAAAAGTATCAAAACCGCTGATTCCCAGCACCTCTGCCTCTATGATACGGACACCCAGGGCTTCTGCCTGAGCAAGTCCTCTCTCATAAAGCTCCCTGCCCGAAACTGGCTGTTCCAGGCCATAATAATTCTCGATCTTCTCCGCCTTTTCCAGTGCTCCGATACCGTTATTTATCACAAGAGGATTCAGATTTCCTCTCGCCGCATACAGAGCAGCTGAAATTCCGGCGGGACCTGCACCGATGATTACTATATTTTCCATTTTATCACCTGCCTTTTTATTATTTTATAATATTACACCGGAAAGGAAATGTCCAGAATGTTTTCTATTCCTTGAAAAACCCCAAATTTTTTATGTATTTATTTTTACAATTATGTTATATTTATCTTATGATGTCTTGGTCAGACTGAATGCACGCGAAACCCGGGTGCATGATCCTGAGCTGATATCTGCAGATACGATATTTATTAAATTTATATAAGGAGTAACTATCATTATGCGAAGCTTCGAATATTTTGCCCCCACAAGGGTTATTTTTGGCAAAGATTCTCATTTACAGATTGGTGATATCCTGAAAGAAGAAGGCTGCCATAAAGTTCTGATCCATTACGGCGGTCACAGTGCCATCTCTTCCGGACTTCTTGATGAAATCAAAAAATGTCTTACCGATGCTGATATTGACTTTGTCACTCTGGGCGGTGTTGTTCCAAATCCCCGTCTTTCCAAAGTACGCGAAGGCATTGAACTCTGCCGGAAAGAGAATGTAGATTTTATTCTTGCCGTTGGTGGCGGAAGTGTTATCGATTCCGGTAAAGCAATCGGTTATGGTGTTGCGAATCCATGGACAGATGTCTGGAATTTCTTCCTCAAGACAGAGACTCCGACTGCCTGTCTTCCGATTGGTGTGATTCCTACCATTGCAGCTTCCGGAAGTGAAATGAGCGGTTCCTGTGTTATCACCAACGAAGAGGGCTGGCTCAAACGTGGAAGCACCAGAAGTGATCTCTGCCGTCCTAAATTCGCTCTGATGAATCCAAGGCTGACCTACAGTCTTCCTCAGTATCAGACCGAGAGCGGATGTGTCGACATTCTCATGCACACCATGGAACGCTATTTTGTCAATATCGAAACTATGGAGATTACCGACAGCATGAGTGAATCTCTGATGCAGACAGTGATCTATAACGCACGCATCCTTATGAAGGAGCCAGGCAACTACAACGCCCGCGCAGAGATCATGTGGGCCGGAAGTCTTTCTCATAACGGTCTGACCGGATGCGGCACCGGCGGCGGTGACTGGTCCTGTCATCAGCTTGAACATGAACTTGGTGGTCTTTACGATGTCACCCACGGTGCCGGTCTTGCGGCTATCTGGGGAAGCTGGGCACGATATGTATACGACGTAAATCCGGAACGTTTTGCACAGTTTGCAACAAATGTATTTGAAATCCCATGTGATCTTGATTTCAACAAAACCGCCCTGGCCGGAATCGAAGCAATGGAAAACTTTTTCCGTTCTATCCAGATGCCTACCAGCCTGCATGAACTTGGTCTTGATCTTAATGACCAGCAGATTCATGAGCTTGCTTTTAAATGCAGCTTTGAAGATACCCGTACCATTGGTGTATTTAAACAGTTAAACATGAAAGACATGGAAAAGATTTATTCCATGGCAAGATAAAACTCTTACAAAAATCTCCGGCAGGATACAGCTTTTGCTGTTTCAGCCGGAGATTTTGTATTTTACTGGATAAGATAAACCTCTGTGTAATAAACACCCTTGGACTCACCCTCTGCATGCGTTGCCACATAAATATCAATACAGTTTGTCTTGATCGCACCACCACAGTCCTCTGCAACATAAACCTGTCCATTGATCACAACCTTGCTACCATATGGTATCTGTGACGGGTCTACTGCGATCGTGTGGTTTGTCACCGCTGTTACACCCGTAGAAGTGATTCCATTTGCATACGGTCCACAACAAATACTGCACGGACAGTAATGTGTGATCTTGAATACACCAAGGTCTTTGAGTTTAGCATCAGAGGATGCTGCCACCGGTGTTCCGATCTGTACTCCATTCTGCTCGGTAACACTCTCATCTGTCTCCAGTGCATCTGCAAAGACTCCTTTACCGCTGCTTTTGTGAAGGGTTCCTGCATCTTTTTTCTTATCTATGGATGCCGAGGTATCTGTACTTTCCTGAGCATCTGCAACATCCAGGCAGCTGGTCGGGATATATCCCTCTTTTTCCGTTCCGTCTGCATTCTGATATTTGATCCTGCTCCAGACACCATTTACGGTTCCTGTACGCTTTACCTGATCCAGTTCCAGCACTTCGCCGACAACTTCTCCATCTTTCTTTCCCGGATAATCCAGAATGCTGCTGTCAGATGTTACTTCCACTTCTTCCTCATCTACAGACAGAATCTGATTTTCGCTGTTCAGTGCCTGCGTCTGCATATATCCTATGACCTTTTCTCCTTCAGACTCTGCCTCCACCTTACTCCAGCCATTGTCACAGATCGCCGTCTGTTCTACCTGGTCTCCCAGTGCTGCTGCCATAAGCTCCGCACTACTGTCAGAGGGCATGGAATAAATACCTGCTATTCTGGCTGTCACATAAAGTGTTTTCTTATCTGCTGTTACCTGAACCGTATTCCCCTTACCATCATCTGTCTCAAATGTCTGGACAGACTTATTTTCCTTCTGTGCCGTTTCCAGCACTGTATCATAATCCGGAACTTCGCCATAAACCAGGGATGCATGACATAACAGCACACTCCCCAGCAAAAGGGCCGTCGTTCTCTTCTTCACGAATCTTTCACCTCTTTCTGTCAGTTTACTATATTTGTTACTGTTCACTCCGTTCGCAGTAACTTGGTCAAAATGCATTCCAAATCACCTTCGGTGATGGCATTTTGCCCCGTATGTCTCGGGATTTTGCCATATTCATGGCAAAACACCTCGCGGGATATTACCTGTGAACAGTTTACTATATTTCCAACTTTGAGCATCACTGTCCTGTTTGATCCATATAGCACAATTCTATTTCTGTGAGTATTGTAGCACATGACATGTGCGATTTCAAATTTACACAAAGTTTTCACTCTTTTTTAACAAAGCGTCCAAAATAGCACTGAAAAACTTTTTTTCAAATTTTTGAATTTTTTTCAAAAAAACATTTGACAAATACAAATCTATCTGGTATAGTATGTCTTGTCGCTGAGGAAAACAATTAAAACTTCCAAACAAGACATATGCGATAGTGGCGTAGTTGGTAACGCGCGACCTTGCCAAGGTCGAGACCGCGGGTTCGAGCCCCGTCTATCGCTCTTAAGAATCAGGAATCGTTCCTGGTTCTTTTTTTGTTATAAGAATATTTTCATCATAATCCGATAAAGTCAAAAAGAGAAAGCTCCTCTTTTGTTTGTTCAGAAGCTTTCTCTCTCTTTTTATCTTATATTTTATTTTCTTAGTGATGGAACAGTCTGATTCCTGTAAATGCCATCACCATTCCATATTTGTTGCAGGTTTCGATCACTGCATCATCTCTTACAGAGCCACCCGGCTGTGCAATAAATTTCACACCGCTCTTATGTGCTCGTTCAATATTATCACTGAACGGGAAGAATGCGTCTGATCCAAGTGTTACATCTGTCATCTGATCCAGCCATGCACGCTTTTCTTCTTTTGTGAATACTGCCGGTTTCTCAGTAAATACATTCTCCCATGCTCCATCTGCCAGAACATCCATGTATTCTTCGCCAATGTAAACATCGATTGCGTTGTCACGCTCTGCTCTGCTGATAGTATCTTTGAACGGAAGATTCAAAACCTGAGGACTCTGACGAAGGAACCAGTTATCAGCCTTCTGTCCTGCAAGTCTGGTGCAGTGTACACGGGACTGCTGTCCTGCTCCGACGCCGATTGCCTGTCCGTCTTTGACAAAGCATACAGAGTTGGACTGTGTATATTTCAGAATGATCAGAGAAACCTTAAGATCTCTCTTTGCTTCTTCTGTGAGTTCTTTATTCTCAGTCACAATGTTGGAGATCAGTTCATCATTGATTGCCAGTTCCTGGCGACCCTGTTCAAAGGTCACTCCATATACCTGTTTGTGCTCCAGTGGAGCCGGTACATAATCCGGATCGATCTCGATCACATTGTAATTACCTTTTTTCTTCTGTCCAAGAATTTCCAGTGCTTCCTCTGTGTATCCCGGTGCAATGACACCATCAGAAACCTCTCTCTTGATCAGCATTGCTGTGTCTTTATCGCAGACATCAGAAAGAGAAATAAAATCTCCAAAAGAGGACATACGGTCTGCACCTCTGGCTCTTGCATACGCACAGGCAAGCGGAGAAAACTCTTTCCAGTTCATATCATCTACCCAGTAGATCTTTGCCAGTGTCTCATCAAGCGGAAGTCCTACTGCCGCACCTGCCGGTGAAACATGCTTGAAGGAAGTGGCTGCCGGAAGTCCTGTTGCTTTTTTGAGGTCGCGCACAAGCTGCCAGCCGTTAAATGCATCCAGGAAGTTGATATATCCTGGTTTTCCGGAATGAACCTTAATCGGAAGCTCACTTCCGTCCTCCATGTAAATTCTGGAAGGTTTCTGGTTTGGGTTACATCCGTATTTTAACTGTAATTCGTTCATCTTATTCTTCCTCCGTCTCTTACTTATTCTTGTTTACGATCTTTGTTTCATAATTTCCTGTTGCAATGTCAATATAACGTACAAACAGAGAAACTTTATTCTCTTCGTTCAGGCTGTTCCACAGAAGCTCTGTAAAGGCCTCCATATCATTTGGAATATCCACAAGCTTCGGTTCTCCCTCAAAGCTTGGAAGCGGATTACCGTCGCATTTGTAGGTATGAATGAAACGGCCCTCTCCCGGAATTGCTTTCTCGTATGCATAAGTATAACGGAGACATGCATCTGGATTTCCGTTGTTGCTCTTGAGAATTGACATTGCATAGCTGTATTCACCATTCTCAATATGCATAACACCGGAAATTCTTGGTGTATAGTTCGGTCCGTCCGGCTCGAATTCACGTGTTCTTAAGGACTGCTCGAAGGTAAGCTGTTTGTCCATTCCCTCGTAGATTGTATCTGTCTGATCACCGTTTGTCACAATTGTCTTATTTCCCAGTACACGTACCGGAGCATAAATGATCAGGCTCGGATCTGTCAGTTTGGATGGATCAAATGCCTGTGTGCGAATTCCCTCTCCATCCTCAACAAATACTCGATTCCTGCTGTTTTCACTTCTTCCCATGATAAAATAAGCTGTTACTGCCTTGGTTCCGTCTGCGGAACGTCCAATAATAATTCCTCTTCCCGGGTAGGAATTGTTTTTCAGTTCATTTTCCAGTGAAATTCTTTCCATGATCACTTCTCCTTTTGGTAATTAATAGAATCGGATGTCGCCACCTCGATTTTAAATCGAAAAAACCGCCTGGGTAGTCTGCTTCCACAGGCTGCCCAGGCGGTCGGCACGTTTACTTACTGCACTCCCTGTAGGTACTCCTACTTCCGCCAGTCATGCAGTCGTTATAATCATCATAATATACTGTTCACTCCGTTCACAGTAACCTGGTCAAAATGCATTCCCAATCACCTTCGGTGATGGCATTTTGCCCTGTATGTCTCGGGATTTTGCCACATTCATGGCAAAACACCTCGCGGAATACTACCTGCGAACAATTACATAATATACTAATTTATCCAATTACGCAAGAACAAATTTATTCATCTACGCTGTAGTTCGGAGCTTCCTTTGTAATATGGATATCATGCGGATGAGATTCCTTAAGTGATGCAGCAGAAATCTTAATAAATCTTCCTGTTGTCTTAAGCTTCTCAATTGTTTCTGCTCCGCAGTATCCCATACCGGAACGAAGACCGCCCATTAACTGGAATACGGTATCCTCTACATGTCCCTTGTATGCTACACGTCCCTCTACTCCTTCCGGAACCAGTTTCTTGGCATCCTGCTGGAAGTAGCGGTCCTTGCTGCCGTTTTCCATGGCTGCGATGGATCCCATACCACGGTATACTTTGTATTTACGTCCCTGATACAGTTCAAATGTTCCCGGGCTCTCATCGCATCCTGCAAAGATACTTCCCATCATGCAGACATTGGCACCAGCTGCGATTGCCTTAGTGATATCTCCGGAATATTTGATTCCGCCATCTGCGATGATCGGAATACCATAGCGGTTTGCAACTTCATAGCAGTCCATAACAGCTGTAACCTGCGGAACACCGATACCTGCAACGACACGTGTTGTACAGATAGATCCAGGTCCGATACCAACCTTGACAGCATCTACACCGGCATCGATCAGAGCCTTGGTAGCTTCTCCTGTAGCAACGTTTCCTGCGATCACCTGAAGATCCGGATATACGTCCTTGATCTGACGTACTGCGCGAAGGATATTCTCAGAATGTCCATGTGCGGAGTCGATAACAATAACGTCTACATTTGCCTTAACCAGTGCATCTACACGTGCAAGGACATTGGCTGTGATACCAACTGCCGCACCGCAGAGAAGACGTCCCTGTGCGTCTTTGGCTGCAAGAGGATATTTGATCTGTTTCTCAATATCCTTGATCGTGATCAGACCTTTTAAGTTGAAATCATCATCTACAATGGGTAATTTTTCTTTACGGGATTTAGCCAGAATCTTCTTTGCTTCTTCAAGAGTGATTCCTTCTTTGGCTGTGATCAGTCCTTCAGATGTCATGCACTCTCTGATTTTCTTTGAAAAGTCTGTTTCGAATTTAAGATCACGGTTGGTAATGATACCTACCAGCTTTCTTCCCTCTGTGATCGGAACACCGGAAATACGGAATTTCGCCATCAGGTTGTTTGCATCTTCAAGAGTATTTTCTGCGGATAAAAAGAATGGATCTGTGATAACACCGTTCTCAGAACGTTTTACCTTGTCTACCTCGTCTGCCTGTGCCTCGATGGACATATTCTTGTGAATAATACCGATACCGCCCTGTCTGGCCATAGCGATCGCCATCCTGTGCTCGGTAACTGTATCCATTCCTGCGCTCATCATAGGAATGTTCAGTTTTACCTTCTTTGTTAAATACGTTGTGACATCTACCTGATTCGGAATTACCTTTGAGTATGCCGGAACTAAAAGAACATCATCGAATGTAATTCCTTCACCAATGATAGTACCCATTGCATTTCCTCCCTTGTATATTATGTTATTTTGATTTTGTTCCCTAGTTTAACAAAAATAATTTGCAGTGTCAATCCAAAAAAACTTTGCTCGGTGCTGAATTTTTGATAGCCTGCTGCATTTGTTCATCTGGCTCAATGATGATCCTGCAATTCTCTCCCTTGTCTCTGGTGATGACTGCAAAACGCTTGTGACCAGAATTTCCTGAAGAGTAATCCAGGGTTTTCATTTTACTGCTGCTGTTGTAGTAATCCAGACGGTGAGAATCCACTGGCGCCACAAGATCTGCCTCCTTGATGTTCACTGTTATTGCTTTTTTACGTTTGGACTTGGCCATAACCATGTCGATGTCCATTTCACCGTTCACAAAAAGATACTCATATTCAAGATCTGTCCTCGGCACAATGAAATAACATGCGACTCCAAGCACAACCGCTGCCAGAAGAAACACGAAACTGAACATAAGTCCTGCCGCTGCTGCCACTGCAGTCAGTATGATCATTCCATACTTGATCACCGCATCTTTTGTAGTTGGTTCTTTCTTTACCAGAAATTCTGAATATAAATCACTCATCTGCGTCTTTCTCTCCTTATTTGTTTTATGAATCTGTAATTATTCTATCACAAAAAAAGACCAGCGTCTATGACGCTGGTCCGATCTTTAAAAACTTTTGATTACATCATTCCGCCCATTCCTGGTGCGCCTGCCGGCATAGCCGGAGTATCTTCTTTAATTGTTGCTACTACAGATTCTGTAGTAAGCAGAGTAGATGCAACGCTTGTAGCGTTCTGCAGAGCACTTCTTGTAACCTTAACCGGGTCAAGGATACCTGCTCCTACCATATCTACATAGCATTCATTCAGTGCATCAAATCCAACGCCTGGCTCAGATTCTCTTACCTTGTTGATGATAACAGAGCCTTCCAGTCCTGCATTTGCAGAAATATGGAATAATGGAGCCTCCAGTGCTTTAAGGATAACATTTGCACCTGTCTTCTCATCACCTTCCAGAGTTGCAACCAGTTCAGCAACCTTCTTGGAAGCATGGATGTAAGCAGATCCGCCGCCTGCGATGATTCCCTCTTCTACAGCTGCTCTTGTAGCTGCAAGAGCATCCTCCAGACGAAGTTTTGCTTCTTTCATCTCAGTTTCAGTTGCAGCACCAACACGGATAACAGCTACGCCGCCAGCCAGTTTTGCAAGTCTTTCCTGTAATTTTTCTTTGTCAAATTCAGATTTTGTCTCTGCGATCTGTCCACGGATCTGAGCAACACGGTCAGCAATTGCCTTCTTGTCACCAAGTCCGTCAACAATAACTGTATTTTCTTTTGCAACCTTAACAGATTTTGCACGACCAAGCTGTGCCATGGTAGCTTCTTTAAGATCCAGGCCCAGTTCATCGGAAATTACCTGTCCGCCTGTCAGGATAGCGATATCCTGCAGCATTTCTTTTCTTCTGTCACCATATCCCGGAGCTTTGACAGCTACTACCTGGAAAGTTCCTCTTAATTTATTTACGATCAGAGTTGTCAGAGCTTCACCTTCTACATCTTCTGCAATAATAAGAAGTTTTGCACCTGCCTGAACAACCTGCTCCAGTAACGGAAGTACTTCCTGAATATTGCTGATTTTCTTGTCTGTGATCAGGATATACGGATCTTCCAGAACTGCTTCCATTTTTTCCATGTCTGTAGACATATAAGCAGAAATATATCCACGGTCAAACTGCATACCTTCTACCAGATCAAGCTCTGTATGCATTGTCTTGGATTCTTCTACAGTGATAACACCATCGTTGGAAACTTTTTCCATTGCATCTGCAACAAGCTGACCAACTTCTTCATCACTTGCAGAGATTGCTGCTACGTTTGCGATCTGTGCTTTGCCGCTGATTTTCTGGCTCATCTCTTTGATTGCTTCTACAGCTGTATCTGTTGCTTTTCTCATTCCTTTTCTGAGGATGATCGGGTTAGCACCTGCTGCCAGGTTCTTCATTCCCTCATGAACCATTGCCTGTGCAAGAACAGTAGCTGTTGTAGTACCATCACCTGCTACATCATTTGTCTTGGATGCAACTTCTTTGATAAGCTGTGCACCCATGTTTTCAAATCTGTCTTCCAGTTCGATTTCTTTTGCGATTGTAACACCATCGTTTGTGATGAGCGGAGCACCGAAAGATTTGTCAAGTACAACGTTTCTTCCTTTTGGACCGATTGTTACTCTTACTGTATCTGCAAGTTTGTTTACACCAGCTTCAAGTGCAGCTCTTGCTTCTGAACCAAATTTAATTTCTTTTGCCATGATAACTGTCCTCCTGAAATAATGTCAATTAAAAAAATATTATTCAACGATTGCAAGAATATCATTCTGTTTTACGATGATGTATTCTTCGCCGTCAAGCTTTACTTCTGTTCCTGCATATTTGGAATAGATAACCTTATTACCTGTTTCCACTTCCATCTTTACTTCTTTACCATCAACAACTCCGCCAGGTCCTACAGCGATAACTTCTGCCTGCTGTGGTTTTTCCTGTGCCTGACCCGGAAGTACAATACCGGATTTTGTTGTTTCTTCTGCTTCTAACTGTTTTAATACAACTCTGTCACCTAAAGGTACTAATTTCATGATCTATTTTCCTCCTTTATTGTTGCCTTGCTTTCGATTGCTAGCACTCATTTCGTCTGAGTGCTAATCACTGTCCTTATATTATTGAATTACGCTATTTTCTGCAACTCTTTTTACAGTTGTTAATTTTTATATTTTCAAATATTATCTCTTTTTTTCTTATATTTTCTTTAGTTTTCTTATTTTACTGTTTTTCATTAATTTTTTATACAGGTGAATGCACCTATTCTGACACCATTACATCAGAAAAGCTCTTTCCCACTGAATCTTTACTCAGTGACAAAGAGCTTCTCTGACTTTATTTCTGATCAGTTTCTGATCATGATTTCTTATTTCTCTGGGCTTTGATCTCTTCCAGTTCATCAAAGATCACTTCATTGAGAACCTTGATATAGGTTCCTTTCATACCGGAAGAACGGGATTCGATAACACCTGCACTCTCAAACTTACGCAGGGCATTTACAATTACGGATCTGGTGATTCCCACACGGTCTGCGATCTTGCTCGCAACCAGGATTCCTTCTTCTCCATCCAGTTCATCAAAGATATGGATGATTGCCTCCAGTTCTGAGAATGACAGGGTATTAAAGGCTGACTTAACAACCTGCTGCTTACGGTCCTCCTCTGCATTCTCCTCGTGTACTGCACGCATCATCTCCAGTCCTACGACCGTTGTGCCATATTCACTGACAATGATATCCTCAATGTCATATGGCTTATTGTCACGATACATAAAAACAGTTCCCAGACGTTCTCCTGCAATATCAATCGGATTGATGATTCCCTGGCAGCTGCTGTCAACATGTTCAAAACCTAATGTCTGAAGATTTACGTTTTCTTTGGTTGATAAAACTCCCAAAAAACGCTCATTCAACAATTCATCTACATGTCCGCCAACGTTATCTTCAATCAGTTCAGTTATTTCCTTGACGCCCGGACATAAACTGATTCCCAGGACTTTACCCTTCTTGCTCAGCACCAGTATGTTAGAGCTTAATGTCTCCATCAAAACCTGGCAGATATCATTAAACACTACCTTACTGGAACTACTGTTGTGCAGAAGTTTGTTGATTTTTCTTGTTTTATCTAACAACTGAACGCTCATCTTGGCCTCCTTCAATGATTTATTCGATGTGACCATCTTTATAACACAATAGTACACGCTTTATCACGAAAAAGCAAGATATTTTTATATTTTTTTCACTTTTATCTGCATTTTCAGAAAATTCATAACTGTTTCATTTTCACAGTTATCATTTTCTGTGCGCTCAGTCTTCTTCTTTTTCTTTCTGCTCTACATAGCCACAGGTTTCCTGACTGCAGACAAGTTTATTTCCTTTCTCAACCATATAACTTCCGCAGACCGGACATTTCTTATTTGACGGTTTCTGCCAGGACATAAAATCACATTCCGGATTGTCGATGCATCCATAATATTTACGTCCTTTCTGCGTTTTCTTAAGGACAACATCCTTACCGCATTTCGGGCAGGCCACACCAATCTTCTCATAATAAGGCTTGGTATTTCTGCATTCCGGAAATCCCGGGCAAGCAAGAAATCTTCCATGTGGTCCATACTTGATGACCATGTTTCTGCCGCAGACATCACAGATTTCATCCGTAACCTCATCCTGAATATCAACCTTCTCAAGCTCTTTCTCTGCTGCGTCTACATCTTTCTTAAGATCCGGGTAGAAGTTTCTGACAACTGTCTTCCACTGAACAGTTCCTGCCTCCACACAGTCCAGAAGTCCTTCCATCATCGCTGTGAAGCGCACATCTACAATGCTCGGAAAAGCCTGCTTCATAATGTTGTTTACCACTTCTCCAAGTTCTGTAACATAAAGGTTCTTCTGTTCTTTGGAAACATAACGTCGGCTGATGATCGTTGTGATCGTAGGTGCATAAGTACTTGGACGGCCGATTCCCTGTTCTTCCAGTGCCTTTACAAGAGAAGCCTCTGTGTAATGTGCCGGCGGCTGTGTAAAATGCTGTTCCGGCTTCAGTTCTTCCAGAGTAAGTTTCATGCCCTTTTCCAGAGACTGGCTCAGAACATTTCCTTTCTGATTATCTTCCTCCTGTGTATATACAGATAAGAAACCATCAAAGACTACCTTGGAGGCTGCCACCGTAAAGGTATATTCTCCTGCACCGATTTTTACAGAAGTTGTCTCATATTTCGCCGCTGCCATTCTGCTGGCTGTAAAACGCTTCCATATCAGCTGATACAGGCGGAACTGATCTCTGGAAAGAGATTCCTTGATCATAGCCGGCAGTCTGGTAATGTCTGTCGGACGGATTGCCTCGTGTGCATCCTGGATCTTCTGCTCTTTCTTGACAGATTTCTCTGTTTTGGATACATATTCCTCCCCATACTGCTGTCCGATATATTCTCTTGCAGCTTCGTCCGCTTCATGGGAGATTCGTGTAGAATCTGTACGGAGATAAGTGATGATACCTACCGTACCATTTCCCTTAATATCAACACCCTCATATAACTGCTGTGCCAGACGCATAGTCTTCTGTGTAGAGAAATTCAGAGTCTTGGCAGCTTCCTGCTGCAGAGTACTGGTTGTGAACGGAAGCGGTGCATTCTTGATACGCTCTCCCTTTTTGACTTCTGTGATCTCATATTCTGCATTTTCCAGTTTTTCAAGAAGCTCATCCATTTCTTTCTTATTATGGATTGGCATTTTTTTGTCGGTTCCGTAAAATTTAGCCTTGAGCGGTTTCTTCTCCCCTTTGACACGGAATTCTCCGTCCAGACTCCAGTATTCTTCCGGAATAAATGCATTGATCTCATCCTCGCGGTCGCAGATGATCCGAAGTGCTACAGACTGAACACGCCCCGCACTCAAACCTCTCTTGACCTTTGCCCAGAGAAGCGGACTGATGCTGTATCCTACCATTCGATCCAGCATTCTTCTGGCCTGCTGTGCATCTACCAGATTCATATCCAGATCCCGTGGCTGCTTGATAGAATTCTTCACGGCTGTCTTGGTGATCTCATTAAAAGAAATCCTGCGCATTTTGTCCGGATTTTCCTTCAATGCCTGCATCAAATGCCAGGAAATCGCCTCTCCTTCACGGTCAGGGTCCGTTGCAAGATAAATCTTATCTGCTTTCTTTGCAGCCTTACGAAGTGAAGCAAGGAGTTCTCCTTTCCCACGGATCGTAATATATTTAGGTTCAAAATCATTTTCCACATCGATTCCGAACTGACTTTTCGGGAAATCCCTCACATGTCCGTTTGATGCCTGTACATCATAATTACTTCCAAGAAATTTTTTAATAGTTTTTACTTTTGCAGGTGACTCTACTATCACCAGATATTTCGCCATGCTACCTCTCCTACTTTTGCTAAACTCTCCGGGATCTGTTGCTTCAAGAGTCGACGTCTTATGTCGGTTTTAAGTCTCTTTTATATAATAATGTCTGCCGATCTCCCGGATCAGACCTGACAGCTTTAACTCCAGCAAAAGGCTTCCGATCTGCCTCGGCGGAAGGCCTGTTTTCTGAATTAAAAAATCCGTAGATTTTGGTCGTAAATCGAGACAACTATACACCAATTTCAAATCGCTTGCAAGTCCTAAGTCATTTTTTGAGTCGGATTTTACCTTATTTTCATAATTCATCCCCAGTTCTCTGAGAAGAATTTCCGGACTGTACGCGATTCCTGCCCCATCATATATCAGTTTGTGGCATCCTATACTCAGTTCCTCATTTACAGGTCCCGGAATCGCATAAACTGTTTTTCCCTGATCCAATGCCCACTGTGCTGTGATAAGCGAACCACTTTTTTCTCTTGCCTCTACGATGAGCACCATATCCGCAAGTCCACTTATGATCCGGTTCCTTGCCGGAAAAAAATAATTTCTTGCTCTCATACCCGGAGGCTGTTCACTTATGATTCCTCCTCCTTCCCTCAGGATACGTTCATACAGGGCTTTATTTCCCGCCGGATAACAGATATCCACGCCACCTGCAAGAACTGCGTAGGTTGCTGTTCCTCCCTCCAGTGCTCCCTTGTGTGCTTCTGCATCAATCCCGTAGGCCATGCCGCTGATGATCTGCACTCCTGCGCTGCTGAGGACCTTTGCATATCGAAATGCCTGGATTCTTCCGTATGTGCTGCACGCCCGTGCTCCAACGATTGCTATACTTGGTTTTTTCCTGTCGGGCAGTCTTCCTTTTACAAAAAGTATTTCCGGCATTTTGGGGTAATTATTTAATTTTTCCGGATATTCTGCACTTTTGGAACTAATCCGGAGGATTTTTTCTTCTGGTTTTTCTTCCATATAAAATACCTCATTCTTTCCTGTTTTATGACACTTTAGTTCCAGTATTTTTTGTCAAACGCACGATAGGAAAGTGCCTCCCCTATATGATGCTTCTGTATAGTTCCTGAATCATCCATATCTGCAATTGTTCTTGCCACCTTCAGAATACGGTGATATGCCCGTGCACTGAATGGCATATGCTCAAATGCCATCTTAAGAAGACCCCTTCCCTGGGCGTCCAGTTTACAGAATCGTTCTATCTGGCTTCCTTTGAGTTCTCCATTGAACTGGATTCCTTCATTCCTGTATCGGCTTCTCTGTATTTCCTGAACCCGTGTAACACGTTCCTGAATCTTATTCGTCGATTCTCCGATCCGGCTGCTGCTCAGCCCTTCAAAAGATACCGGTGTCACATCCGCACAGAGGTCCAGTCTGTCAAGCAGTGGCTGGCTGATTCTTCCAAGATACTGTGAAACCTGTGCCGGGGTGCAATGACAGCGATTCATATCAGGATAATGCCCGCAGGGACAGGGATTCATTGCCGCACACAAAATAAAATCTGCCGGAAAATCATAGGTTCCATATACTCTTGAGATTCGGATCACTTTATCTTCCAGAGGCTGTCGCAAAATCTCCAGGCTCCGCCTTGAAAACTCCGGCATCTCATCAAGAAAAAGCACGCCTCTGTGTGCCAGCGTGACCTCTC
The DNA here is from genome assembly GCF_020538025.1 of Blautia sp. MSK17_66. NCBI lineage: Bacteria > Bacillati > Bacillota > Clostridia > Lachnospirales > Lachnospiraceae > Blautia > Blautia sp. MSK17_66. The sequence goes on along the minus strand of NZ_JAJBNQ010000015.1, from coordinate 41,309 downwards.
CCGGTCTGGGATTTCGTCCGCCGCCGGCCAATGCCTGTGCAGAACAGGTATGATGCGGACTTCGAAATGGCCGTTTTCTCACAAGAGGATCACCCGGAGACAAAAGCCCCGCAATACTGTAGATTTTGGTCAGTTCCAGTCCTTCCTCAAAACTCAGTGACGGCATGATCCCGGGTATTCTTTTTGCTATCATGGTTTTTCCTGCTCCCGGTGGTCCGATCATAAGCAGATTGTGAAATCCACTGACTGCAATCTCTACCGCTCTTCGAAGACTTTCCTGCCCTTTGATCTCACAGAAATCTGTTTTTTCCGTATTTTCTTCCACTGTACTTTCGATATCCTCCATACAGTAGTCTTCCGGATTTCTCAGATATTGGATCATTTCATTGAGATTTCTCACACCGATCACTTTCATATCCGGAATCAGTCTTGCCTCTTTCAGATTTTCTGCCGGGACAACGCAGAAACGACATTTTTCTTCCCTTGCCCGTATTATCATTGGCAGAATTCCTGAGATTGCATGAATATTTCCGTTCAGGCTGATCTCTCCGGCCATCATGACTGCCGTAAGCTGTTCCGGTCTTAATATCCCTGAGGCAGCAAGAACCGCCGCCGCAAGCGGAAGATCAAAGCCTGCTCCTTCCTTTTTGATATCTGCCGGAGCAAAATTGACAGTGATCCTCTTTGGCGGAAGCGCAATTCCATTATTTTTCAGTGCTGTTCTTACCCTGTCCTGTGCTTCTTTTACCTGCGCTGAAGGAAAACCGACCATAGTAAAGGAAGGCAGCCCATCACTGACATCTGCCTCCACCTGAATGGGATGTACCTCCATTCCCAAAATTGCTGCTGATAGTACACTTGCAAACATTTTTCTCCTTTCTTCTTCCGGCCCCCGATCTGCCTGATATTCGTTACTGTTCACTCCGTTCACAGTAACTTGGTCAAAATGCATTCCAAATCACCTTCGGTGATGGCATTTTGCCCCGTATGTCTCGGGATTTTGCCATATTCATGTCAAAACACCTCGCGGAATATTACCTGTGAACAGTTACTGAACTGTTTTCTTCAACATATGTTAGTGTTTTCTTCAACAATTCTGTCTTTCGTACTTTGCAGAATTGTTTCTGTTATAATATTTTGCTGGAATATAATAAGATTTTCAGAAAAAAAGAAAAACCTGCCTTTTATATGCAGGCTTTTAAAGAAAGATTTTTGCTCTGATCTTATTATAATCTATTGCCAGCCAAAGCTCAACTGCATATTTCACATTCCCAATCGAAATGCTCATCCGGCTTGCAGATTATTATGATACTACAATCGATTACCTTGTAGAACGCATTGACAACAAGACACCGATCAAATAAATCTATATCTGTATTTTTGCTGAGCCAACAAAAAACGGAATCCCTTTTCAGAGATTCCGTTTTTAATATCTGCTGATATATATTTTTATTGCCAATGATGCTCTGCTTCTTCAATCTCCTCAATAAACATAATCAGAAAGCTGATAAGAAGCAAAATACTGGATACCCAGATAGCTTTTTCACCGTATGCCACAGAGAGTCGTCCTCCGATTCCTGCTCCTATGGCAAACAGAAAGATAATGGCATAATAGCACAGTGCCTGGTGAAGCAGGCGCGGCTTTCTTTCGCGTATGTAGGCTGAAAAAGCTGCTGTACCGCTTCGGAGATTCCCGATGCACATGGTACTGGCATAAGAGTTTCCTTCTACCTTTCGGAAGGTCTGTACCTGCAAGGCACAGGAGAAGGATACCATGGTGGTAGCCAGTACATTCATATTTCCCGGTACAAAGCCTACCAGAAACAACAGGATAATTTCTACCAGAAGGATTCCCTGGCGCCAGTGAAAGCGTCTGGCATAGCGAAATTTATTCTGAATACGCTCTGCCAGCAGTACTCCAAGGAAAAATGCGGTCAGAGGAACCAGATAATGTAATCCTGCTTTCACTTCGCCGTTCATAAACCGCTCACTCATCAGTACCACGTTTCCGGTCTGAGCGTTGGAAAAAACGCCGTCGCGTGTGAAGTAGGTATAGGCATCCTGAAATCCTCCTGACACTGCAAGAAATGCACTGTTTATGAAAGCTTCTGAGGTCTGTACCTTCTTATGATGGTCCATAGCAAGTTCCTTCCTTTATCTTTCGTCTTTGTTCTGCATATGCGATTTTAACTCTGTCAAGTCCGCTGCACCTTCAAAGTTATAAACTATAAATCCTGTAAACACTCAATTTGATATACAGGCTATATCGTTCTTATATGTCAAATTTAAAACACCGATGATTACTCTGGTTTATGCTCTTTCAGATATTCCTTACGTCCTTCTTCATAAAGGTTATTTCCCTCGCTGTCAATAATAACAACAAGCGGCATATCCTCTACATAAAGCTTACGAAGTGCTTCTGCGCCAAGATCCTCATATGCAATCAGCTCAGCTTTCTTGATACATTTGGCAAGAAGAGCTCCGGCACCGCCGATCGCTCCGAAGTAAACGCCGTCATATTTCTTCATGGCTTCTACAACTTCTGGAAGGCGTGCTCCTTTTCCGATCATACCGCGTGCTCCTACTGACATCATAGTCGGTGCATAGGCATCCATACGTCCGCTGGTTGTAGGCCCTGCGGAACCGATTACTGCTCCTGGTTTTGCAGGAGTCGGTCCTACATAATAGATTGTTGCATCTGTTGGGTCAAACGGAATCTTCTCTCCCCTTGCAAGAGCTTCACACATACGCTTATGACCTGCATCACGGGAGGTGTAGATAGTTCCTGTAAGAAGAACCTGATCTCCTGCATGAAGAGTCTTTGCCAGTTCTTTTGTCAGAGGCAGTGTAATTTTTCTTTTTTCCATGATCAGATCACCTCCATTTTGTGACGGGTTACATGACAGTTGATATTAACTGCACACGGCATTCCCGCAATGTGTGTAGGCATTGTTTCAATATTCAGACCGATGGCAGTGGTCTTTCCGCCAAAGCCCTGAGGTCCGATTCCAAGCTTATTCACCTTCTCAAGCATTTCGTTCTCAAGATCTGCGTAAAATGGATCCGGGTTGTGGGAATCCAGAGGACGCATCAGTGCTTTCTTTGCAAGAAGAGCACATTTGTCAAAGGTTCCGCCGATTCCGACTCCGACTACCATAGGAGGACATGGATTAGGACCAGCGGTCTCTACTACTTCCAAAATGAAATCCTTGATTCCCTGAAGTCCTGCAGACGGCTTAAACATACGGATCATACTCATATTCTCACTTCCGAAGCCTTTTGGACCTACTGTGATCTTAACCTGATCTCCCGGAACGATCTCTGTATAGATCATAGCCGGTGTGTTATCTCCTGTATTTCCGCGACGTACAGGATCCCTTACTACAGATTTTCTTAAATATCCTTTGTCGTATCCACGACGTACCCCTTCATTGATGGCATCAGTGAAATCTCCGCCTACAAAGTGTACATCCTGTCCGATTTCCAGAAATACACATGCCATTCCGGTATCCTGGCAGATCGGCACATTCTCCTTATCGGCAATATCAAAGTTCTCAATAATATTGTCAAGGACGCCCTTGGCGATTTCTCCGTCTTCGCATGCACGGCATGTTTTGATGGCGCATTTTACATCTTCCGGAAGATGTTCATTTGCTTCGATACAGAGTTTTTCAATGACATCTGTAAGTCTGCTTACTTCTACTTCACGCATTTTGGTAAGCTCCCTTCTTTTTCTTATCGCTGTTCGTGACGAGCGTATTTCGGAAGCAGTAATGGAGATACCTTATCAGTATGTACATCTGCTTCTTTCAGTTCTTCTTCATATGCATAAACGTGATTCAGATTCATTTCTCCAAGTTCTACGTCTTTGCATTTTGCAGCTGCTTTTTTACCGGCATTTCTTCCAAATACGATTACATCCAGAAGAGAGTTACCCATCAGTCTGTTTCTTCCGTGGATTCCGCCTGCTGCTTCTCCCGCAACTAAGAGGTTTGGAATTTCCTTTGTAAATCCGTCTCCGTCGATTTCCAGACCACCATTCTGATAATGAAGTGTTGGATAGATCACGATCGGCACTTTTCGCATATCAATGCCATAGTTCATGTACATACGGAACATAGCCGGAATTCTCTTTTCGATGGTGCCTTCGCCTCCAAGAATCTCGATCATTGGAGTATCAAGCCATACACCTTTTAATCCGCCCGGAACTTCCACGCCACGGCCTTCTTCACATTCACGGATAACACCAGAAGCGTTTACATCACGTGTTTCAAGTGGATGGATATAAGCTTCTCCGTTTACGTTTACAAGCTGTGCACCAACGGAACGAACCTTCTCAGTTACCAGTGCACCAAGGATCTGTGACGGATAGATTGCACCGGTTGGATGATACTGAATGGAATCCTGATAAAGAAGAGAAGCACCTGCTCTGTATCCAAGCACAAGACCATCTGCAGTTGCACCGTAGTGGTTAGATGTCGGGAATCCCTGATAATGCATTCTTCCTGCACCACCTGTTGCGATTACTACAGTCTTTGCTCTTGCAACAGAGTAATCTCCTGTTTCCATGTTAAGAAGAACAGCACCTGCTACCTGTCCCTTTTCATCCTTCAGAAGCTCAACAGCAGAAGTGAACTCAACTACAGGAATACCAAGGTTGATAACCTCATCTCTGATGGTACGCATGATCTCGGATCCGGAATAGTCCTTTGCAGCATGCATTCTCTTTCTGGAAGTACCGCCGCCATGTGTTGTGATCATGGTTCCGTCTTCTTCTTTATCAAATTCAACGCCAAGGTCATTCAGCCATTTGATGGCATCAGGAGCTTCCATTACAAGTCTCTTTACCAGTTCAGGCTTTGCGGCAAAATGTCCGCCGCCGAAGCAGTCCAGATAGTGCTGTACGGGAGAATCGTTTTCTTTGTCTGCTGCCTGGATTCCACCCTCTGCCATCATGGTGTTGGCATCACCAATACGAAGCTTTGTGACGATCATAACATCAGCACCTGCATTGTGGGCTTCGATGGCACAGGAGGAGCCTGCACCGCCGCCGCCGATTACAAGTACATCTACATCATAATCGATTTTATTAAGGTCAATTTTTTCGTTCAGCAAACGGCTTTCGGAATGAAGCATTTCTGCCAGTTCAAGTGGTGCTTTCTGACCTTTGTTTGGTCCTACCTTGATTTCGGCAAATGCATCTGGGTTATAATCCGGATGGAATTTCTTAAGAAGAGTGTCTTTCTCATCAGCGGTCAGACGTTTTGGCTCTGTTGCCATACGCTCTGCTCTTGTAGCCTCTACCTTTTTGATGGATTCCATCATATTTTCTGGATATGGTGCATACATTTTTTTACGCCCTCCTTATTTCTCAATTTCTCTGTTGTTGTAAAGTTCCTGCATGTCAGTGATCGGTTTCTGCATGATCTGCTCGATCAGGTCATCATATTTACCCTCGTGAATCTCTTCCACACGTTTTGCAAGGTGTTCGCTCTTCGGGGCAATGTATTTACCTGTGAGACGTCTTGCCAGAAGACCAACCATTGGATGGGAAATACCAGCCGGGCATCTTACGGAACAGCATCCGCAGCTTACACAGTCAAAGGATTCCTCAGCACATTTCTCAAGCTCGCCTCTCTGTGCATATGCAATATACTGCATTACATTTAAGTCCTGGGTACATGCTTTTGTACATGCATTACATCCAATACAGCTGTAAATTTCAGGATAAAGTTCCATCATTACCTGCTGGTTCGGCTGAAGCTCTTCCATGTTGTAAATTCTCTTGTCAGTAGGGAAGAATGGGATGCTTGCCACATACATGCCTTCCTGTACCTGTGTCTGACAGGCAAGACAGGTTTTCAGTTCGTTATCCCCTTTGATTCTGTAAATGGTTGCGCAGGCACCGCAGAATCCATGACGGCAGCCGCAGCCTCTTTTTAATGTGTAGCCTGCATATTCCATAGCTGTCATAATGGTCAGGTCTGCAGGTACAGTGTATTTTTTACCGAAGAAATATACGTTTACCATATTTTCCATGTTGGGTTGTTCCTTTCTTCTGATTGTCAATTATTTGCTTAGTACTCATCCGGTAACTGGTCAATTTCGTCCATTCTGAATACCGGACCATCCTTACATACGTACTTAGATCCAATATTGCAGCGTCCGCATTTACCAACACCGCATTTCATACGAAGCTCCAATGTTGTATAAACCTGAGTTCTTGTAAATCCAAGCTCTTCCAGTCCCTGAAGTACGAACTTGATCATGATTGGCGGTCCGCAGACAAGGGCTACTTTATTTGTATCAAAACCGATTTCTTTCAGGTATGTAGGTACGAAGCCAACATGTCCGTCCCAGCCTTCCTGCTCACGGTCAATGGTCAGGTATACATTTACATCTTTTGCATTCATCCAGACTTCCTGGATCTCTTTTAATTTTACAAGATCGTCTGCAGAACGAGAACCGTAAAGAATATCTACAGTACCATAGTCATCCCGGTTGTCCAGCACGTAATTAATTACGGAACGAAGCGGTGCAAGACCAATACCTCCGGCAATAAACAGAAGATTTTTGCCTTTCAGCTTATCTTCTACCGGGAAATGGTTTCCGTATGGTCCTCGTACTGTGATCTCATCACCAACCTGAAGGCTGTGCAGATAAGAGGTCAGATCTCCGCATCTTTTGATACTAAATTCCTGATATTCTTTGTTTGTAGGAGAAGAGGTAATGGAAAACATACCCTCACTTACTCCTGGTGCACAAACCATTGCACACTGACCTGGCATATGCTCGAAAAGCTTGCCTCCGTCCGGTGCAGTTACGCAGAAGGTTTTTACATCCGGAGTCTCCTCATGAATGTCTGTGATCACGCCAACCTGTGGGATCAACGTATCCAGTGTGTAGTTTTTATGACAGGTACATTCGCTCATTACTTTTCACCTCCATGCTTTTCAAAAGCCTTGATCACCTTCACAATATTCAGTGATGACGGGCATTTTTCCACGCAACGGCCGCATCCCACGCAGGAATACATGCCATTATTGTTAGCCGGGAAATAGACAAGCTTATGCATGAATCTCTGACGGAATCTCTGCATCTGGCTGGTACGGTTATTTCCATGAGCCATCATTGTGAAGTCAGAATACATACAGGAATCCCAGCAACGATAACGTTTTACACCGTGTCCTGTGTCGTAATCCTTGATGTCATAGCACTGGCAGGTAGGGCATACAAAAGTACAGGTTCCGCATGCCAGGCATGGTTTATATAAAGTCTCCCATACAGGAGAATTAAACTTCTCATCGGTTGCATTTCCATCCCATCCTTCCAGAGAAAGATGTGTATATGGAAGCTGCTCTACAATATTATGGATTGCTTCTTTTTCAGCAGAAACCTTTGCTTCATCAGAGGCATCTGCATCTGTAAGAAGGTCTTTAACTGCTTCTGTAAGAGACTGACCTTTTTCACTGATTGCTTTCCAGTAAAGTGTTCCTTCTACCATCCAGACAGCCACATCAGCTGCAGGATCTGCTGCATCTGTTTCAAAAACCTTACAGAAACAGGACTCCTCCGGTTCATGGCATGCCATTGCAACGATAGTTCCATGGTCTCTTCTTGCAGCATAAAAAGTGTCAATAGGATCTGCAAGGAAAACCTTATCCAACACTTCCATACCCTTTACATCGCAGGCTTTCATGCCAAATACAACGAAAGGACTGCTTCTAAGCTCTTCCGGTTCAACAGTCAGCTTCTTTCCATCACGAACGCAGGTATAAAGAGTTTCGCTCTGTGGGAAAAAGGCATCTTTACCGGATTTTACGGTTTTCAGTGTATCAAGATCAGCCTCTTCTCCTTCATTCCAAAGGCCGAAGTTGGTCTGTCCTGCCTTTTTGATCGGAAGGATCAGATCCTGGCTTTCTGCGATTTTCCGGAATAATGCTTCCAGATTTTCTTTTTCAATCTTATACATACATTATCCCCTTTCTGCCACTACACCTGGCTCTACATCATCAAATGTAAAGCTGGTCAGCGGGCCTTTTGACTGGTCATCTGCTCCTGCCTGATATTCGCCGTAGAAGGTATCAATATCTTTGATAAATTTACGATTAAACAGGTGAAGCGGAATCCCCTGCGGACAAACACGGCTGCACTCGCCACAGTCTGTACATCTTCCTGCAACGTGGAATGCACGGATAATGTGGAACATTTTTTCTTCAAAGGAATCCACGTTTGCCTTCTGGGCACTGTCAAACTTGGTGCTGTCGAACACACATTTACGGCAGCTACAGGCCGGACATGCATTGCGGCATGCGTTGCAGCGGATACATTTACTGAGCTCCTTCTGAAAAAATGCAAAACGCTCTTCCGGGCTCATTTTCTCAATTTTCTCAACTTCTGCAAAACGGTCTGCATCCTTTGTATCCTTGGACTCGCCGATGATCTCATCATAGATCATATGCTCTTTTCCCTTGCATACATGGCAGCGCTCCAGCATTGCCTCCTTGTAGGCTATGGTCTTGTCACCATAGATTGTGGAAATATGAAGCTCCTCACAGGCATCTGTAAGCTCTGCTCCGGAAATACTTTTGATTCCCTTGATTCCCATTTCTCGAAGCTTCTCCACATTCAGCTTTCCTTTGCATCCAACACCAATAATATAGGCCTTTTCACGATCCACGCGATGTTCTTTGATCAGCTGGTTAAAGCTATAGGTATCACAAGGCTTCAGACAGACAAGGGTTTTTCCCTCTAATTTGGAAGCCTCGATCATCATTTTACTTAAGTTCTGTCCGCAGAAGCCATTGTAAACAAATTCATCCAGGCTTTCTGCTGTTTCAAAATATGCTGCTTCCGGATTGTAAGACAGGTCTCCAGCTTTCCAGCCAAGAACACGCACTACGGTTCCATCAGCCAGCAGTTCTTTTGCACGGGTGATCAGTTCCTGCATCTTAAATCCTCCAATCTGACGTTTTTACCCAAAGAATAAATTTTTTCCACAAACTCATTCATGGTCTGGGAGAATTTTACACCTTCAGCGGCAGATACCCACTCTACACGGGTACGTCCGTTTTCTACACCAATGAAATCCAGCATGGAGAAAAGAAGGGTCATACGTCTTCTTGCATAATAATTTCCTGTTGTGTAATGACAGTCTCCCGGATGACAGCCACACATGATCACTCCGTCAGCACCCTTTTCAAAGGCACGGAGGATGAACATTGGATTTACACGGCAAGAGCATGGCACACGAATAATCTTTACATCAGCCGGGTAGGAAAGACGGCTGCTTCCTGCAAGGTCTGCACCTGCGTAGCTGCACCAGTTACAGCAGAATGCCACGATCTTGGGTCTAAATTCTTCTTTTGCTTCTATCGACATATTGCATCTACCTCCGCTAAAATCTGTCTGTTGGAGAATCCCTGCAGATCCATTGCTCCTGATGGACAGGTTACGGTACATGCACCGCAGCCCTGGCAAAGAGCATTGTTTACTACTGCAATTCTTCTTGTTTCACGGATTCCGTGGTCATTTACCTGTTTTTCCTCATAGGAAATAGCACCATATGGACACACATTTGCACACTGAGAGCATCCGTTGCAAAGAAGCTCGTCAGAATGAGCAGTACATGGATTAGTTGTCAGCTTATCTTTTGCAAGAAGGCCGATTGCCTTTACTGCTGCTGCACCAGCCTGTGCTACTGTTTCCGGAATATCCTTCGGTCCCTGGCATACACCGGAAAGGAAAATACCAGCTGTAGGAGACTCTACCGGACGAAGCTTTGCATGTGCTTCTGTAAGGAAATTGTTGGTATCAATGCTTGCGGTAAGCATGGTTGCAATTTTTCTCACATCCTTATTTGGCTCAATAGCCGCTGCAAGAACTACCATGTCTGCTTCCATATGAATCTGTTTGTTTTCAAGGAGATCAGAAGCCTGAACCATAAGAGTTCCATCCGGCTGCGGAATAACCTTTCCAACCTGACCTTTTACATAATTAACACCGTAATCTTCAACAGCTCTTCTATAAAACTCATCGAAGTTCTTACCCGGAGTACGGACATCAATATAGAATACGGTTACATTTGTATCCGGATATTTATCGCGGATCAGCATTGCATGCTTTGCAGTATACATACAACAGATCTTGGAGCAGTAGCTCTTTCCCCTCTCATCAGAGCAACGACTTCCGACACACTGTACGAATACAATATTCTTAGGAGCTTTTCCATCAGAAAGTCTCTCAAGATGACCCTTTGTAGGTCCTGCCGCATTCATGATACGCTCAAGCTCAAGGGATGTGATAACATCCTTACTCTGGCTGTATGCATACTCATCATATTTATCAAGAGGGATTACATCGAAACCGGTTGCAACTACAATTGCGCCGTATTTCTGTGTAACAATCTCATCCTTCTGCTCATAGTCGATTGCACCTGCTGCACAAACCTTGGAACAGGCACCGCATTTTCCGGTTTTGAATTTAATACAATTCTCACGGTCAATAACCGGAACATTTGGAATTGCCTGGGCAAACGGAATATAAATAGCACTTCTGTTATTCAGTCCGCGGTTAAATTCATTTGCATTTTTCTTAGATGGACATTTCTCAGAGCAAACACCGCAGCCGGTACATTTACTCATATCCACACTTCTTGCTTTCTTACGGATATCAACTGTGAAGTCACCCACAAATCCGCTTACCTTTTCAACTTCACTATATGTATAAATATTGATTCTCTCATGTGCTGCAGCCTCTACCATTTTGGGAGTAAGAATACATGCAGAACAGTCAAGTGTTGGGAATGTCTTATCAAGCTGTGACATTCTTCCGCCAATACTTGGAAGTTTCTCAACAATATCAACCTCATAGCCGGCTTCTGCAATATCAAGTGCAGACTGGATTCCTGCGATACCACCGCCGATTACAAGTGCACGTTTTGTTACAAGACTCTCTCCCGGCTGAAGAGGAGCATCTAAATTTACTTTTGCGATTGCTGCTCTTGCAAGGATCACTGCCTTTAAGGTAGCTTCCTCCATATCCTTGTGGATCCAGGAACAATGCTCACGAATATTAGCAATCTCTACCATATATGGGTTTAATCCCGCCTTTGCTGCTGCCTTGCGGAAGGTAGCTTCATGCATACGCGGGGAACAGGAACATACAACGATTCCTGTCAGATTTTTTTCATGGATGGCATTGATAATTTTTGCCTGTCCAGCTTCAGAACACATATACTGATAGTCTTCAGCATGAACGACGCCTGGCTCCTTTGCAGCCATTTCCACTACTTTTTTTACATCAACTGTGGCTGCAATGTTGGTACCACAATGACATACAAATACACCTATTCTCTGCACTTTTCTCTCACCTCCTGTATCTTCTGAATGCACTTACCAGGAGCTGCTGAGGTGTTTCCTCATCGATCAGTTCCGGAATCTCGTCTGCCTCCAGGTAGTTCTGGCCTCGTTCACGGACAACCAGCTGTCTGGCAGCATCAATCAGTTTTCCTGGTTTTACATCTCTTGGACAGCGCTCTACACAGGCAAAACAGGAAAGACATTTCCATAAGGATTTGGACTGTGCAAGTGCGTCTATATCGCCATTCTGTACATAAGTTACAAACTGGTGAGGTTTAATATCCATTTCATTAAATGCAGGACAGGTTGCGGAGCATTTACCGCATTTCATACATTTCAGGGGATTTACTCCTGAAATCTCTTTGATTCTTTCAGCTGCATTCTGGGCATTTCCATATGTATAAACCATTACTTCGCCACCTCCTCTTTTACTCCAAGAGCTTCTGCAAGAAGTTCTGTAAAATAGTAAACAGGAAGAGCACCATTTCCGTTCTTTCTAAGATTATACATACAAAGAGGACAGGCTGTGATCAGCATGTCTGCTTCGAACCCTTTTGCACTGTCCATGATCTTTTCACACATGTTCTGTGCCATATCTTTTTCCTTCAGGGAAATATAACCGCCGCAGCACTCATTGCGGTATGGATAAATAACCGGTTCTGCTCCAAGAGCACGGATGAACTCTTCCATGATAGTCGGGTTTTCCGGATTATCAAATGCCATGATCTTTCCCGGTCTTAAAAGAAGGCATCCATAATAAGCACCGATTTTTTTACCCTTTAACGGATTGACAACTTTCTTCTTGATTTCATCAAATCCTACTTCATCACGAAGAACCTCCAGATAATGAAGGACATTTGTCTCTCCTTCATACGGGGCATCCAGTTTCAGATAATTGTTTGCTCTTGTGCAAATATCTTCCACATTTTTCATGTCATCGTTCACACGTTTAAGCACATGATGACAGGCTGAACAGACTGTGATCAGATCCTGTCCTTTTTCTTTTGCATCATTTAAAGCACGGACGGAAGAAAGCTTGGTGGCAATCTCGTCGCTGCCAAGGGGATATACTCCGCCGCAGCACTGCCAGTCTTTGATCTCTTCCATTTCGAAGCCCAGTGCTTTTGCAGAAGCTCTGGCATATTCATCCAGATCTTTTGCTTTATTCTTCAGGGTACATCCTGGATAATAACTGTACTTCATGCTTCTTTTCCTTTCTTGCTCAGGCAAAGTGGAACCCGACTTATCGTTTTTAAAAAAGAAGTCGGGGTATCTTTGCTGGTATTATTAAAGCTCGATCTGTGCGATTACTTCTTTTAATGCTTCTGCACTCTTCTTAAGAAGTGCTACTTCCTCATTGTTCATACGCATCTGGACTTTTCCCTGAATTCCATTTGGTCCTACAAGAGTAAGGGTGCTAAGGCATACATCTTCGATTCCATACTCTCCATGAAGCATAGAGGATACAGTTGCAAGAGAATCAGAGGCAGCCAGAATCAGACCAACCAGCTGACAAACAGTTGCAGATACTGCATAGAAGGTCGCACCTTTCTTTGCAATAACCTGTCCGCCGGATTTCTGTACATATTCCAGCATAGCTTCTTTGTCTAATGGTTCTATTTCCTTGCCATACGCTTTCATTTCTTCGTAATATTCATCTGTGCTCAGACCGGAAATGTAAGCACTTGTCCATGGAATAAAGGAAGTGTCACCATGCTCACCAAATACATAAGCATGGATATTTCTCTGTGCAACTTTAAAGTGCTCGGAAAGTCCATAGCGAAGTCTGGCTGTGTCAAGGATGGTTCCGGATCCCATGATCTGATTCTCCGAAAGACCGGAAATCTTGGTAAATACATAAGTCATAATATCTACCGGATTACTTACGATGATATACTTTGCATTTGGAGCTTCTTTTACAATCTGAGGAGTAATGCTCTTCAGAATATTAACATTTGTCTGAGTAAGTTCAATTCGGGTCTGCCCAGGTTTACGGGCAATTCCGGATGTGATGATTACAATGTCGGAGTCTTTTGCATCTGCATAATCTCCTGCGGTCAGAGATACGGGACTTCTGAAGCAGGTTCCCTGCTCAATGTCCATAACCTCTCCTTCCACCTTTTCTTTGTTGATGTCAATCAGAACAATCTCAGAAGCAATCTCATCATGTGCCAGTGTATAGGCAATTGTAGATCCAACGCTTCCAGCTCCGATAATAGTAATTTTGCTGCTCATAATAAACTCCTTTCATGGGGTTTGTGGGATTATACCGTCTTTCCCCTGGAATTTGTTTGTTTTTTCCGTGGGATTTAGTAGTTTTCCCTGTGTGATGCTCTTTGTTTTTTGTTTATTTTTTAACAATCACATTTAGAAAAAAAGCGGTTTAAACTCTATTTTCTGCCTTGCGACATGGCCTAACCCAGGAACACGGACGTAATCCCACTCTGTTTTCCTGGGTTAAGTCATGTCACATTGTGTTTTTTCACAAATTTTTTCAACAAAGGACTTTTCCCTCTTTGTTTCCGCATAAAATATTGTTTTCTCCGCTCCATTTAAAATACCACAATGACAATCTTTTAACAACATATTTTTGAATTTTTTTATCATTTTTAAGTGGTTCTACATATTGTACAAAATTTCAGGATAATTTTCGATTGTTTTGTTGAAAGTCTCTCCGGAAAAAAATAGCTATCGGAGAGGCTTTCTCAGAATCCAAATCTATTGCTGCGTTAATAGAATTAAAGAGCGTATAATTTTATAATGTTCTTCAGCTTCTCGACTGCGTAGTGGATGGCAATACAACCTCTGCATTGCATCCGGCACAACTTACAGAGTCCATTTTGCTCCAAATTCACCAGCACATTTCGGTCTGCTTTATACTTATAGAAACTAAGGAGGTGTTCTCATGAAATATCAACGTATTCAGGATCTCCGAATTGATTCTGACCTGTCCCAGAAACAGCTTGGCGAAGTCCTTCATATCAGCCAGCGTTCCTATTCTCATTACGAAACCGGTTCCCGCGGGATCCCGATTGAAATGCTGATCCGTCTTGCTGATTATTATGATACTACCATCGATTATCTTGTAGGACGAACCGACAACAAAGAACCTATTCGATAGTTTTGCATAGTATAAAATACTATAAAGAAAAAACACCCGCCGGATATTACGTAAAAAGAATTTTTCTGACATTCTCTTCGTGTATCTGACGGGTGTTCTTTATTTAATTTTCTTCACCGTATTTTCTTTCTTCCCACTCTGCTATTTTTGCAATGTTTGCCATTTCATATTCGTTAAAAACAGAATCCTGCTGAGCGTCAAAGGTCTCTGGATCTACCGTTCCCTGATACCAGGACTTGCTGTTGAAATAGTCCGAAATATACTCTGTAACAAATTGTCGTCCGTGGCGGGCGTAAATTTCATTCTTGGCCAGTTCCAGATGATCTGCACTGTAGGCAGCGATCTCTTCATCTGTCAGATAACGGTCTGCACTGTCCGGGAAAAAGTATTCTCCGGTCTGTGTACTGGTCTGTTCCGTATTCTCCGGCACAGGCGTTGCCGTCGGATCCGGCTGAAGATATATCTGTTCCCGGCTCATGATGCAGTTCACATTCGGATATACAGAGCTGACCGGCTCGCCTGTCGCAATTTTTACATAAAATTGTCCGTTATCAAAGACGATATTTCCCGATGCCTGATTTCCCGCAGAATCCGAAAAAGAGAATGCTGCTGCATTTCCTGCAACTTCTGCAGTAATATCAGCTGAAACAGACTGGGTCTGCGCACGGTCTGTCTGATAAAAACTGAAGGAAATCCTGTCCAGGCTTATATCATATACATTGATCGTCGCTGTTCCATCTGTACTGTACCAGTAATCCCAGAAATTATCCGGATCAAAGGCAGCCACAACTGTAGGTACAGGAGTCGGTGTTGCCGTCGGTCTTGGTGTCGGAGAAGGTGTCACAGAAACCGTTATTGTCGGTGTTTTTGTCGGCGCATTTTTCAGCGCTTCCATTGCCGCCTGTCTTTCCCTTGCTTCAATCCTGCTTTTTCTGATTCCGGCCAGCAGAAGTGCTGCTGCACTAAATATAATAAAAAGTGAGATCAAAATCTTCAGAAGTACTCTGAGTCTCTGTTTTCTTCTCATCTGTATCACCTCAATTTCACGACCGTTTCAGCTTTGACCGCGATTATTCTTTTCCGCTCCAACAGTATGTACAAAGTTTACACGGTTCAATATCAATAGATGCTGTCAGATCATCCAGACGGTGATATTTCAAAGTAGTAAAGTTCAGTTCCTTTCGGATTTCTTCCAGCATTTCTTTGTAATTAGTGGAATCCGGATCCGCATAATCTGCAAGGACCTTTGCATCCACGTTTTCGCCCTCTCTCTTTGCAATGATCCTTCTTGTGATCAGATCCATCTCTGACTTGGAACGAGAGAAATTCAGGTATTTACATCCATAGAGCAGCGGCGGGCAGGCAGGACGGATATGTACTTCTTTTGCTCCATTGCTATAAAGGAATTCTGTTGTTTCGCGAAGCTGCGTACCGCGGACAATGGAATCATCGATCATCAGAAGGCTCTTATCCTTGATAAGCTTATGTACAGGGATAAGTTTCATTCTGGCTATCAGATTTCTCTGGCTCTGCTGTGTAGGCATAAAAGAACGCGGCCAGGTTGGTGTATATTTGATAAATGGACGTGCAAATGCTACTCCGGAACGATTTGCATATCCGATCGCATGAGCAATTCCAGAATCCGGAACACCGGCCACAATATCCGGATTGATCTGTCCTGCATCTCTTTGTGCCAGCATGTCTCCGCATTTATAACGCATCTCTTCTACATTAACACCTTCATAGGTAGAAGTCGGATAACCATAGTATACCCAGAGGAAAGAACAGATACGCATCTTTTCTCCTGGTTTCTGAAGAGTCTCAATGCCCTCCGGAGTCACAAAAACAATTTCTCCTGGTCCCAGTGCTTTTTCATCCTCATATCCAAGATTAATATACGCATGGCTTTCAAAAGAAACACAACGTGCATCTTCCTTGCATCCGATGATCAGCGGTGTTCGTCCCAGACGGTCTCTGGCTGCGATCAGGCCGTTTGGCGTCAGAAGCAGCATGGTCATGGATCCATCGATCATTTCCTGTGCATAGCGGATTCCCTCTGCTATTGAATTTTTGCTGTTGATCAGAGAAGCTACTATTTCTGTAGGATTCACATTTCCGCCGCTCATTTCAAGAAAATGTGTACATCCGTTTTTGAAGCTCTGCTCGATCAGTTCTTCCATATTATTAATCTTGCCGACTGTCGTGATCGCAAAATTTCCAAGATGAGAGCGCACAAGCAGTGGCTGTGGTTCGTTATCCGAAATACAGCCGATTCCAAGATTTCCCTGTAATTCTGAAACATCTTTGTCGAATTTTGTACGGAATGGTGAGTTTTCTATGTTATGTATTGCACGGTCAAAGCCCTTCTGTTTGTCATAAACTGCCATTCCTCCTCGTCTGGTTCCCAGATGAGAATGATAATCAATTCCAAAAAACAGATCCAGCACGCAGCTGTTTTTTGAAGCTACTCCAAAAATTCCACCCATGTTCGTTTCTCCTTATTTTTTCTCTTTAATAATTCCTCTTCGATATGCTTCCAAAAGCTGTACCAGTTCACTGATTCTTTCCTTGAGTGCCCTTCCGGTATCTGTATCACCTACCAATCTTCTCTTTGTTGTATAATGAACCGATACACGATTGGAAACAATATCACTTTCTTTGGAAACAGCATCTTCTGTGGATGTAAAAGATTCATGCGCACAGAGGATCAGTCCGTAGGAATTGTAGATCAGCGTATATCCTGCAATTCCGGTAACTTTATGATAAGCCTTACAGAAACCGCCATCAATAACGATGACTTTTCCGCCGCATTTCACAGGACTTTCTCCTTCACCCTGATGCACCGGAACATGTCCGTTAACAATATGTCCCTGCGCAGGATCCAGACCAAACTCCCTGAGAAGGCTGTCTACAACTTCTTCATTTTCCAGAAGATGGTAGTAAGCCCCTTTGATTTCTTTATGCGTTTCTTTATCAGCAATAAAATACCGTTCAAAGGTTGTCATCTTATCTTTGCCAAACAGCGGTGAATTTGGGCTTGCCCAGATAAACCAGAGAATATCACTTCCCTTACGCTGTTCTTCTCCATCTACTGAAAAGAAAGCTCTTCTTACATAAGCTTCCAGGACATCGTAGAGTTCTTTTCCCTTATAGGTTTTACCATAAATCTGAACTTCCTTGAGACTTCCGTCCTCATTCAAAGGTATGCAGCCATGGAACAGAAGATTTCCGTTAAAGGTCTTATAAAGTCCACCCTTATCAAGAAGAAGCCGCATATGCTTCTGCAGTTTCTCACAGTTACGGAACGCAGCCTCCAGCCGCTCCATCACATCCTTTTCACCTGAAGTCAGTTCATACGGTTTCTTCCAGTCGATGGTCGGAAACTTCGTATCCAGAAGCGGATATTCTTTGCCGTCTGGAAGTGTGATCGTTCCCTTTTCCGGATCAATCCTGTGGAGCAGGCAGCGATTTTCCATATGAAACTCTTTATGGCGACGGATAAGCTGTCCTTCCAGCTTAAACTGAATGATCGAGATTGCCTTATGCATCTTTCTGCCGAGTTCTTTTTCTACCGCATTATAGTTCGAAGTTCCCTTCATCTCAAATACTTCACACGGATCATCTTTGTAGACTTCCAGTGCAAACGTAGCAAGCGGCAGAAGATTGATTCCATAGGCATCTTCCAGAATATCCATATTCCCATAACGAATGCTGTTTCTGAGAACCGTCGCAATGCAGACCTTCTGCCCTACCGCAGCGCCCATCCAGACTGCATCATGATTGCCCCACTGTATATCCAGAGAATGATATTCCATCAGACGATCCATGATAAAATGAGGACCCGGTCCCCTGTCAAAAATGTCCCCCAGAATATGCAGATGATCCACTACCAGACGCTGGATCAGTTCTGCCAATGCAATAATAAAATTCTCTGCACGTCCGATTTCTATGATCGTGTCCACGATGGAATCATAATACGCTTCTTTATCCAGCACCTCTGCTTTTTCTGTGATCAGTTCCTCTATCACATAGGCATAATCTGCCGGCAATGCCTTGCGGACTTTAGACCGGGTATATTTGGAAGCGGTGGTTTTGCAGACCTCGATCAGTCGATACAATGTGATTTTGTACCAGTTTTGCATATCTTCTTCTGTCTTTTTGACAAGACGCATTTTTTCTTTTGGATAATAAATAAGTGTAGCCAAAGCACGTTTATCATTATTGCTCAGGGTATGTCCGAACACATCATCAATTTTCTTACGGACCGCCCCTGAACCGTTGCGGAGCACATGGGCAAATGCCTCATATTCCCCATGGATGTCCGACATGAAATGTTCGGTTCCTTTTGGAAGATTCAAAATTGACTGCAGGTTGATGATCTCTGTAGAAGCCTTTCCAATAGTCGGATACAGTTCTGCCAGTCTCTGCAGATACCTTAACTCTTCTTTTTTCATCCTCTTCTCCTTTTAAATAAGTGCACTGTCAAACAGCGAAAACTGATTGGACTGCGGAATATCTCCAAAAATCCCCAGATCATCCATCAGATCGATCACCGTCTTACTTACTTTGGTTCTGTCACGAAAATCATCTTTCGACAAAAATTTCCCATTTTTTGCAGCATCCACAACCGCTTCAGCCGCCTTATCTCCCATTCCGTCAATACAGTTCAGTGCCGGCATCAGTTTGCCGTCAATGATCTGAAAACGATTTGCTTTTGCTTTATAAAGGTCAATAGGGAGAAATTCAATTCCTCTTGCATACATCTCCTGTACAATTCTCATGTCACGGATCGAGTCCTGTTCCTTTTTGGAAGCCTCATCACCTTTCTTGCGGATCTCTGCGAGGTAATAATCCAGACGTTCCCTGCCCATGCACATGGTCTCATAAGAAAAAGCCGTCGCACGGATACTGAAAAATGCGGCATAATATGCCAGTGGCTTAAATACCTTAAACCAGGCGATCCTCCATGCCATCATAACATAGGCCGCCGCATGTGCCTTTGGAAACATATACTTGATCTTTTTACAGGACCAGATGTACCACTCAGGAACCTTGTGTTCCCTCATAGTAGCTTCCCATTCATCACGAAGTCCCTTTCCCTTACGGACACTCTCCATAATGGTAAATGCAAGACTGCTCTCCACTCCCATGCTGATAAGATAGATCATAATATCATCTCGCGTACAGATTGCTGTAGAAATCGTTGCCTTACCTTCTTCGATCAGTGTCTGTGCGTTGCCGAGCCACACGTCCGTACCATGGGACAGACCTGCGATTCGGACAAGATCCGAGAAATACTGCGGCTTTGTATCAATAAGCATCTGCATGGCAAAATCCGTACCGAATTCAGGAATTCCAAGACATCCCAGTTTACATCCTCCGATATTCTCCGGCTTGATCCCCAATGCATCCGTACCAGCAAAAAGTGACATAACTTCCTTGCTGTCAAGAGGTACATCACGGGCACTTAAGCCTGTAAGATCCTCCAGCATACGGATCATTGTCGGATCATCGTGTCCGAGAATATCAAGTTTCAGAAGGTTTCCGTCAATGGAATGGTAATCAAAATGTGTTGTGATGATATCACTGTTTTCATCGTTTGCCGGATGCTGTACCGGTGTGAATTTCTCAATCTCCTCACCCACCGGAAGAACAATGATTCCTCCCGGATGCTGACCGGTCGTTCTTCGAATTCCCGTACAGCCTTTCACAATTCGGTTGATCTCACAATAACGCTTGTGCTGACCTCGTTCTTCATAATAATTCTTCACATAACCGAACGCAGTCTTCTCTGCCAGCGTACCGATCGTCCCTGCTTTAAATGTCTGTCCCTTTCCAAAGATAACCTCTGTATAGCGATGTGCATTTGCCTGATATTCTCCCGAAAAGTTCAGGTCGATATCCGGCTCCTTATCACCTTTGAATCCAAGGAAGGTTTCAAACGGAATATCAAATCCCTCTTTGTTCATCCTGGCGCCGCACTTCGGACAGATCTTATCCGGCATATCGCATCCCGCCATACCGCCAAACTTCTTCACCTCCGGCGAATCAAAATCACTGTATTTGCACTCCGGACACAGATAATGCGGCGGCAGCGGATTAACTTCCGTGATACCGGACATTGTTGCAGCCAGAGAAGATCCTACCGAACCACGGGAGCCTACCAGATAACCATCTTCATTGGATTTCCACACCAGTTTCTGTGCGATGATATACATAACGGCATAACCGTTGGAAATAATAGAGTTCAGTTCTCTGTTCAGCCTCTCCTCCACGATCGCCGGAAGATTTTCTCCATACATTTCATGTGCCTTGTTAAAACAGATGTCTTTGAGGTCCTGATCTGAGTTTTCAATAACAGGCGGATATTTATCCGGATGGATCGGAGAAATTTTCTCTATCATATCTGCAATCTTATTGGTATTTGTAATAACAACTTCCTCTGCCTTCTCACTGCCCAGATAGGAAAATTCTTCCAGCATCTCCTCTGTCGTTCGAAGATAAAGAGGAGCCTGGTTGTCTGCATCCGAAAATCCATTCCCTGCCATGATGATACGGCGGTAAATCTCATCCTCCGGATCCATAAAATGCACGTCACAGGTCGCAACAACCGGCTTTCGGAACTGATCTCCAAGTTTGACGATTTTCTTATTCAGCTCGATCAGATCCTCATTGGAATTTACGCGGTCGTTTTTTTCATCTGCAAGCATAAATGCATTATTTCCAAGCGGCTGGATTTCCAGATAATCATAAAAATTGACCAGTCTGGCGATTTCCGCTTCCGGTGCATTTCGAAGCAATGCCTGGTAAAGCTCCCCGGCCTCGCAGGCACTTCCTATCAGAAGTCCCTCTCTGTGCTCCAGAAAAAGACTCTTTGGAACTCTCGGTCTTCTCCTGTAATATTTCAGATGTGACTGGCTGACCAGCTTGTACAGATTAATTCTTCCAGTCTCATTTCTTGCAAGGATGATTGCATGGTACGTAGGAAGCTTCTTGATCGTATTGACAGAAACATTTCCCTGTTTATTCAGTGTATCCACATCTGAAATGTCCCGCTCCCTCAGCATCTCCACAAAACGGACAAAAATTTCTGCCGTACATGCCGCATCGTCCACCGCTCTGTGGTGATGATCCAGCGAAACCCCTACCGCTTTCGCAACCGTATCCAGTTTAAAACGGTTCAGTGCCGGAAGAAGAAATCTTGCCATTCCGACAGTATCTACATAGGTATATTCCTCGGGCAGTCCCTGTCTTTTGCAGTTTTCAATGATAAAACTCATGTCAAAATCGGCATTGTGAGCAACCATAACAGCGCCTTCACAGAACTTTAGGAACTGTGGCAGAACGGTCTTAATATCCGGTGCATCCATGACCATGGAATCGTTGATGCTTGTCAGCTGTTCTATCCTGTACGGGATTGGAACTTTCGGATTAACAAAGGTTGAAAAACGATCCGTGATCACACCCTTTTCGACACGTACTGCACCAATCTCAATAATTTCGCAGGTCAGCGGAGAAAAACCTGTTGTTTCTATATCAAATACGACAAAGCTCCCATCCATCGACTGTCCCTGGCTGTTGGTGACAATCCCTTTGAGGTCATCCACAAGATAGGCTTCCATACCGTAAAGGACTTTAAAGTCTGAATCTTTCGGTACGATACCTCCCCATGCATCAAAGCAGTGATTTGCTTCCGGGAATGCCTGTACCACACCATGGTCTGTGATTGCAATCGCCTTATGTCCCCATTCATAGGCACGTTTTACCAGATCCTTCGCAGTGGTAACACCGTCCATATCGCTCATCTTGGTGTGACAATGAAGTTCCACTCTCTTCTGTGGGCTTGTGTCCATTCTCATGCTTCTGAAATCGGCAATCTTCTTGATTCCTGAGATTGATCCTATGGTCAGTTCACTGTCAAAACGGTCGATCGTAGTAACTCCCTTAAATTTCAGGAAAGCTCCTTTTTTGACAGTTTCCGTCACTTCCGGGACCTGCTCATTCCGAAGGAACATCTTGATCACAATGGAGTCCGTAAAATCGGTCACTGTAAGAATCAGAATTGTCTTTTCATTACGAATCTCTCGTGCCTCTACCTCCTCGATGCGACAGCGGATCATAACCTCTCCCATCTCACCGGTGATCGACTCCAATGGAATCGTTTCTCCCTCAAAGTCTCTTCCGTATACGACATCCGGATTGCTGTCCTTACGGAAGCCTCCTCGATAATCGTTCTGCTGTCCCTTTTTCTTCTCAAAAGATTTGGTTTTCTGCTCCTGTCCGGATTTTTTACTGTCTTTGTCTTTGATTCCGGAAACATCGGATTTTCCCTGTGCAGCCTCTCCTGCTGTATCTTTTGAAGATTCAGCAGTCTCCGGTGTCAGTTTTGCATGCTTCAGGACATTCGCAACCTCCTGCCGGATCTGAAGTGCCGCATTCTTACGATATTTGCTCTCCTGCATTTCCTGAAAATCCAGCTGGATCTTAAGATTCATTCCGCAGCGTTCGCAGAACACCTTATGAAGATATTCCACCAGAATCTCACTTTTTTCACGGGCGATCACAGAATCGGGAAGAAGCAGGTTCATTTCCTCTTCTGATGGAAAGCTGATCTGCGCACGCTTAAAAAGATTGTATTCCAGCATATTATAATTTTTTAGTTCCAGTTCCATACTGGCACGGTAAACCTCAAGAAAATTCGCCGGAGAATACTGTTTCGACAGATGAAATCTCTCGATCACTGTTACCTGCATTTCTATTCCCGGAAAACACTGCCGTTCAATCTGATCTTCCAGTGCAAAAATAAATTTCTTATGGATCCACCGCTCGCTCTGGATATAGACCCACAATCTGGTCTTTGCGTGATTGCAGGTTACCTTGGAAACTGTGACCATTTCCAGCCATTCCTTCAGCTGATCTTTCAGCTTCAGAACCGGGAACACGTCAAAGAATTCTTTTTCCATGTCTGATGCCTCTTTCTTATGCCTCCCAGTGAAGCAATTCGTTTCTCAGCGTATCCAAAAGCTCATCCTCCGGTACTTTCTTAACGATCTCTCCTTTTTTGATCAGAAGTCCTACTCCAACTCCACCGGCAATTCCGATGTCTGCTTCCTTTGCTTCTCCCGGTCCATTGACCACACAGCCCATAACCGCAACCTTGATATCCAACGGAATATCCTGCACCATTGCCTCTACCTTATTTGCAAGACCGATCAGATCAATACGGGTACGTCCGCAGGTCGGACAGGACACAACTTCAATGCCGCCTTTACGCAGTCCCAGAGTCTTGAGGATTCTTTTTGCTGATTTGATCTCTTCAAGCGGTGCTCCTGTAAGGGAAACACGAATCGTGTCACCAATCCCCTGATACAGAATAATACCAAGACCAACTGCTGATTTAATATTTCCTGAATACAGGGTTCCCGCCTCTGTGATTCCTACATGCAGCGGATGATCTGTTTTACTGGCGATCAGCTCATGTGCTCTCGCACACATCATAACATCTGAGGATTTAATACTGATGACAAGATTATCATATCCCATCTCTTCTATAATACGAACCTTATCCAGCGCACTCTCCACAAGTCCTTCTGCAGTAACTCCATGATATTTCTCAACAAGTTCTTTCTCAAGGGAGCCACTGTTGACACCGACACGGATCGGAATATTACGTTCCCTGGCCACATCGACCACCGCCTGGATCCTTTCCCTGCTTCCAATATTTCCCGGATTGATACGAATCTTGTCCGCGCCATTCTCCATCGCAGCGATCGCCAGTCGATAATCAAAATGAATATCTGCTACCAGTGGAATATGAATCTGTTTCTTGATTTCCTTCAGTGCCTGTGCGGCCTCCATTGTAGGCACCGCACAGCGAATGATCTCGCAGCCTGCTGCCTCCAGCTCAAGAATCTGCTTTACTGTTGCCTCCACATCTTCTGTCTTTGTGTTTGTCATAGACTGGATAAGAACCGGATTGCCTCCTCCAATCTTTCTGTTTCCGATCTGTACTACTTTGGTATGATCCCTGTACATAAGTTTCCCTCCATTTTATAGTATCGACTTTCTTATACACCTGATCTACAACTGTCCATCCCTTTTGTTATTACCAGGATTTCCAAAAAAACAGAGCCGCCCTGTAAGCGAGTGCTCCTTCTCTGCTTCATATTATAACGAACTGGCCTATAAAATACAAGTTTTCATTGAAGTCACCACAATAAAGTGCTAAAATGTATGGAAAAGACAGCCATACGAATGGAGGAATATATATTATGGAAAAAAAGAACATTGACTGGGGCAACATTGGTTTCGGTTATATCCCAACAGATTATCGTTTTGTTTCTAAATTCAAAGACGGCAAATGGGATGAGGGTGAACTGACTACAGACCCTAACGTAGTACTGAATGAATGTGCCTGCGTATTTCAGTATGCACAGACTGTATTCGAAGGTATGAAGGCTTACACAACCGAGGACGGACATATCGTTACTTTCCGCCCGGATCTCAACGCAGAACGTCTTGCAAACTCCGCAAAGAGACTGGAAATGCCGGTATTCCCTGAGGATCGTTTTGTGGATGCTGTTGTCAAAACCATCAAGGCAAACGAAGCTTATGTACCGCCATACGGATCAGGAGCTACCCTGTATGTACGTCCGTATATGTTTGGAAGCAACCCTGTAATCGGCGTAAAACCTGCTGACGAATATCAGTTCCGTATCCTTACCACACCGGTAGGACCATACTTTAAAGGCGGTGCAAAACCAATCACTATCCGTGTCACAGATTTCGACCGTGCCGCACCGCATGGAACAGGACACATCAAAGCCGGCCTTAATTATGCAATGAGTCTCCATGCGATCATGGATGCACATCGCCAGGGATATGATGAAAATATGTACCTTGACTCTGCAACCAGAACAAAGGTTGAAGAGACCGGTGGTGCCAACTTCATCTTCGTGACCAAAGACGGCACTGTTGTAACTCCAAAGTCCAGCAGCATTCTTCCATCCATCACCCGTCGTTCTCTGATCTACGTTGCAGAACATTATCTGGGACTCAAGGTTGAAGAACGTGAGGTATACCTGGATGAAGTCAAAGATTTTGCAGAATGCGGACTCTGCGGAACTGCTGCAGTTATCTCCCCTGTAGGCAAGATCGTTGACCATGGCAAAGAAATCTGTTTCCCAAGCGGAATGGAAGAAATGGGACCGACAACCAAAAAACTGTACGAAACTCTGACCGGTATCCAGATGGGACGCATCGAAGCTCCTGAAGGATGGATCAAAGTTATCGAATAATTTTTATCATAGCATACAAGGTGTGGAATCAGCTCCACACCTTGTTTTATTGTTACTGTTTGCTCCGTTCACAGCAGCTTTAAGTTATTTAACTCTCTCATACTTCACAAATGTGTATTCCAGATCAAAATACGTCTGCTCCTCGCTCTCTGCAGTCACCTTCCAATCCGGCATCTCATCAAGATTCGGGAAATAGCTGTCTGCCTCATAGCCAAAATCAATCTTGGTCACATGTGCAGTATCACAATATGGAAGAAGCTGTTTATAAACACTGTCACCACCGATACAGTATACCTGTTCAGCCGGGTATTTTTTGATTTCTTCCAGAAGTTCTTCTATCGTATGAACGATAACTGCATCCTTTACCTTGTAATCTTTGTTTCCGGTAAGAACAATATTTGTTCTGTTCTTAAGCGGAAGCCCGTTTGGAAAGCTTTCCAGAGTCTTACGCCCCATAACAACGACTTTGCCGGTTGTTTCCTGACGAAACATCTTCATGTCAGCCGGGATGCTTACCAGAAGCTTGTTGTCCTTGCCAATTGCCCAGTTCTTATCTGCTGCTACAATAATATTCATATCTGAGTTCCCTTCTTTATTTATATAGTATACTTCCAGATCAGCTTTCTCCGAAAAATCAGATCGCGATCGGAATATTTTTGATCTGAGGCCAGGTCTGATAATTTTCTACGATCAGATCGTCCGTTGTAAAATCATAGAAATTCTTAATCTCCGGATTCAGTCTGACAATCGGTGCCGGATATGGTGTACGACTGATCAGTTCTTTGATAACCGGTACATGACGGTCATAAATATGACAATCCGCGATCACATGAACCAGTTCACCGGCTTCCATATCGCAGGCCTGTGCAAACATCATCAAAAGAATGGAATACTGACATACATTCCAGTTATTTGCTGCCAGAATATCCTGTGAACGCTGATTCAGAACTGCATTCAGGGTCAGCTTATCCTTTCCTGGTTCCTTCGTCACATTAAATGTCATGGAATAAGCACACGGATAAAGATTCATCTCATGAAGATCCTGATGTACATAAATATTTGTCATGATACGACGACTGTATGGATTATTCTTAAGATCATACAGCACTCGATCCACCTGATCCATCATTCCTTCTCTGTACTGATGCTTCACCTGCATCTGATAACCATAAGCCTTACCGATCGATCCATTCTCATCTGCCCAGCTGTCCCATATATGACTGTGAAGATCATGGATATTGTTGGATTTTTTCTGCCAGATCCAGAGGATTTCATCCATAGCACTCTTGAGAGCCGTTTTGCGTAGTGTCAATGCCGGAAATTCTTTGCGCAGATCATAACGGTTGACAACGCCAAATCTCTTGATCGTATATGCCGGAGTTCCATCCTCCCATACCGGGCGAACCTTCTCGCCTTCTGTGCTGGTTCCATTCTCTATCACATCCCTGCACATATTGATAAATGTAACATCTGCTAAACTCATTTGCTCTTCTCCCTTCATGCCGCCAAAATTCTCGCACTGTCTGACAGCATCTTGTGTTTTCTTCGCCATTCTGATAACCAGTATAGCATATCCCTCAAGTCCTTGTCACCATTTTGCTTTACATTTCAAAACGCCCATGCTATATTAATGCCATGAAAATATTGATTACATTACTGAAACCCTTATCTTTTTTGCCGGCGCTTCTTATGATGTATCTGATCTTTTCATTTTCAGCCCAGACCGGGGAGGTGTCCGGGGAATTAAGCTATAAGATCAGTTACAAGATCGTTGAGATCAAAAGTGAGGTTTTACACCAGGAAAAAAGTTACGACGAATTGTACTATGAAGCCGATCAGATCCATTTTTATGTACGAAAAGCCGCTCATATGACAGAATATTTCCTTCTGGCTATTGCAGTTTCTTTTCCGCTTTATGTCTATCGTGTGAGAGGATTCTGGCTGTTTCTGCTCGCCGGAATTATCTGTGTCGGATTCGCAGGGCTGGATGAATACCATCAGTCCTTTGTTGCAGGGCGCGGTCCTTCCGTTCGCGACGTCTGCATCGACAGCAGCGGAGCTTTTATCGGAATCATACTTGTCCAGTTGTTCTGCTGGTCAACATTACATAATCCTGATGCCCCCAAAAGAAGGAAAGTTAAAAAAGTAACCACGCGTAAAAAACGCCGCAGATATTGAAATCTGCGGCATTTCTTTTTTATGTAACGGATTTGTTTATTCCTGATCTTCATGATCAGATTCTTTATCGAACACTGTGCTTTCTGCAGTTTCCTCAGAATTTTCTTCCGTATTCTCTTCATCAAGTCCATCTGCCAGATGAGCTCTTTCTGCAATACTCATAGTTTTCTTCTGCTCAGGTACTTCTTCCGGCTTCTGTTCCGGTTTTGCAGCCTCTGCTGCCTGTTTTGCCTTCTCTCTCTTTATAAGATCTCTGCATCCAACAACCAGCATCACAACTCCGACGATCAGGAAACCAACTCCTGCCGCAAAGAATCCCCAACTGCTGCCGTTCGTACCATTCAGTACATCCTGACACAGCTTATACCCTGTATACAAAAGATAAACTCCTGCCAGAAGCATAATGATGGAACTGCGAAGCGGAGTTCCCTGTTCCTTTGTTTCCTCATTCACAGATTCCTGCATATCCTGTTCCGGCTGTTGTTTATTATTTTCTTCCATTATAATCTCCTCTCGCCTGTCTTACAGTTACTACTCTTATCGATCTGCTCTTCTATTTCTGTCTCTTCTATTTCTGTCTCTTCTTCCGGTTCTTCAGCAACCGGCTCTCTGTAAAGACGGCCATAGATTCTCGTAACTTCTCTCATATGGTACAGAGTCATGTCTGAAATCTGTCCTCTGGTCAGTCTCCACTTCCAGTTGTCACCCAGAGTTGCCGGGGCATTCATACGTGCTTCATTGCCCAGGCACAGATAATCCTGGATCGGGATCACTGCCAGATCTGCCACACTTGCAAGTGCAATACGGATCAGTCCCCATACACAGTCATTTACCGGGGCTTCATAGCAGTTAATATACTCTCTTACAAAATCTCTGTCATGTCCCTGAAGGCCTTCCAGCCATCCCTTAGTTGTCTCATTGTCATGGGTTCCGGTATAGACCACGCAGTTATGTTCATATTTATACGGAAGATATGCACTGTCTTCACTTCCATCAAACGCAAACTGCAATACCTTCATTCCCGGATATCCGCTTTCTTTGAGCATTTCCAGAACACTTTCTGTCAAAAATCCCAGATCCTCTGCGATCACATGCAGATTCTCAAGTTTCTTATTCAGTGTATTAAACAGATCCATTCCTGGGCCTTTTTCCCATTCACCCTTCCGGGCTGTTTTTTCTCCATATGGAATCGCATAATATTCATCAAACCCACGAAAATGATCGATTCTGACAACATCATATAATTCCAGGCAATGTTTCATTCGCTGAACCCACCAGTCATATCCTGAGGCTTTTAATTTCTTCCAATCATACAGTGGATTTCCCCAGAGCTGACCTGTCGCGGAAAATGCATCCGGCGGACATCCGGCTACTGATTTCGGATTATGATCCTTATCAAACTGCAGCATCTCAGGATTCGCCCATGCATCAGAGCTGTCTAACGCTACATAGATCGGCACATCACCAATTATGCTGATGCCCTTTTTGTTTGCATATTTCTTAAGCTTTCTCCACTGAGTGGTAAAGCAGTACTGCTGAAAACGATAAAAATTAATCTCTGTTTCAAGTTCTTTCTCTGCTTCTTTGACCGCTTTAGAATGACGGTCTTTGAGTTCATCCGGCCAGTCGATCCAGCAGATTCCCTTCTGGGAATTCTTGATTGCCATGAATAAACAATAATCTGTCAGCCAGTTCTTCTCTTCCTTAAGGAAAATCTCATAATCCTTATCCTTCAAAAAATCCGATCTCTCATATGCCTTACGAAGAAGTTTATACCTTGACATATACATCTTTTCATAATCTACATAAGATTCGCTTCCACCCCAGTCACAGGACTCACATTCCTCTCTGGTCAGAAGTTTCTCTTCGATCAGATCCTCAAGACTGATAAAATAAGGATTTCCCGCAAAGGTAGAAACTGACTGATAAGGAGAATCTCCATATCCAGTAGGTCCCAACGGAAGTATCTGCCAATACTGCTGTCCTGCTTTCTCCAACTGATCTACAAATTCATAGGCTTCCTTCGAAAAACACCCGATTCCGTATTTTGACGGTATACTGGATATACCCATTAAAATGCCGCTTGCTCTCATTTTATCTCCTCCAAATCTGGTAAATATTCACAAAACACATTATATCAATACCATACCCATTTAGTCAAGATAAATAAAAAGAGAGTTTGTATCTGTATTCCTCACAAACACTTCTTCCTCTTCTCGTTGTCTTTCCCTGCCACAGCCCTCCATGGCCAGACAGAGCATCAACAGACATAAAATAAAAACCTGTTTTTTCCTCACATCATATCTCCGTTTTTATTTTTAGGGTTTCAGAAAAACAGATTTTTATTCATGGATATCAGAAACCTTTTTTCTTTATGTATGTCACAATATTGCTCCAGACTTTTTCTTTCTCTTTTTCATTCAGGATCTCATGTCGCATTCCCGGATAAAGTTTACCTTTTACATCCAAATATCCGGCGCGTCTCATCGCATGGACCGCACTGGCAAATTTACGCACATTGCCAAGGCAGGGATCCTCTGCTCCGCTGATAAAAAGAACCGGCATTCTTGGATTTTTACAGTTCCATTTGTGTACATCATATGCTTTTTTCATAAGTTCGAACAAAGCAAGATAGGCATCATCTGTAAAAGTAAAGCCACATAATTCCGAATCCGCATATGCCTGATAAACCGACGGATCAGAGCAGGTCCAGGCATTTGGATTTCCCTCTTTTCTGAATTTCCATACGTAAGCTCCGAAGGAAAGCATTTCCAGGATATGACTCCTGTGACGATATCCCAGGATCTTTCCCTCTGCCAAAGCAATCATCTCTCCAAGAATCCTTGCCTTGTTTTCACTTGGCGATCCACACACGATCAGCATATCCATGCAGTCATCATGCTCACTTGCAAAGGCCCGCACAGCCAGCGATCCCATACTATGTCCCAAAAGGATCAGCGGAAGATCCGGAAAATATTTACGGATATCACAGTTCACTTTTTCAATGTCTTTAAGCATTCCTCTGGCACCACTGCCATACATATAACCAAGGTCCTCTCTGGTACGGACGCTTTTGCCATGTCCTCTGTGATCATGGATCACTGTCACAAATCCCTGTTCTGCGAGATATTCCATAAATGGTATGTAACGTTCCTTATGTTCACACATTCCATGAACAAGCTGAATGATTGCTCTGTACGGTTTCTGTTCCGGACAGATGCACAGAGCAGAAATTTCCAGCCCATCTGCCTCCGATCTGAAAAAATCTTCGTATTTTTTTACCATAAGCACTTCCTCCTCTTCGTAAAAAGAAATCCCCCTCTGCTTTCTCTGTAATGTTAAGGTTATTTTATGACCTGTAATTGTCCTTGTCAAGTGAGGTTCCCCTCTGCTATAATAAGAAAAAAGGAGGCTCTAATGAGAAAAAATAAAAATAAGCCAGAAACTGTTGATACCTCTTCTGTTTCTGAAGCAGAAGAACTCAACGTTCCCAGAAAGAAAAAAAAGAAAACAGGACTGGTCGTTTTTCTGATCATACTCGTTCTTGCTGTTGCTGGTGCAGCGGCCTGCTATTTTATGGAACGACAGAAACCGATCTCCACAACCAGAAACTATCTTGAGAATGTTCAGGCGATGAACTTCGATGGTATGAAAAATCTTCTGCAGAGCAATGATATGTCTGCCCTGGACAATGCCGATATCACAAGTGAGGCTTACACCAACTTCTTCAAAGCCATCAATCAGAAGATGACTTTTGAGATCCGTAAGACGAAATTCAATATCCAGAATGGAACCGCAACTGTAACCGCACATATCAAATATATTGATGGTTCCGATATTTACAAAGAAGCTGTCACTGAATTTTTTCAACAGATTGCATCTTCCGCATTCTCAGGTGAGACAACAACAGCAGAAGAAACCCAGAAGAAGCTTGCCGCTCTTCTTGAGGAAAAGTCAGGTTCCGTAGCCGATAAGTTTACAGAAACGGATATCAGTTATCCTCTTATCAAGGCTGACGGCAAATGGAAGATCGTCTCTCTGGATGATGAGACAGTTAAGATCATGTCTGCTAACTTTGTCAATGTGCAGGATGAGATCACACAGCCGCTTTCGGAGTCCGGAACTTCTGATTCATCAGCCGCACCGACTTCCGACAGTTCTATTGATATGACTACTGACAAATTCGCCATTCATTATACCAGCTGTCGTGTTACCAATGATTATGCCGGAAATCCCTGCATCCTGATCTATTACGATTATACCAACAAAAACAGTTCACCTTCCAGTGCTATGACAGATGTTCGTCTTCAGGCGATACAGAATGGACAGACACTGGAAATCACTCTTCCTGCTGAGGATGATACTTCTGTAGATCAGTTCATATCCGAGGTAAATCCTGGCCAGACAGTGAATGTGTGTCAGGTATTTTCCCTCAAAGATAAATCTGACGTAACTATTCAGGCGAGCGATAATTATGCTATTGGCGGTGGAACCGTTACTTCTCAGATTTTAAAAGTTCAATAAATTTTTATGAAATATTCGCAGTAAATCTACTGCGAATATTTTTTTTACTTTATGGAATACTAAAACCACAAGAACAAGGAAAGGATGATCATCTATGGAAAATAAATTTCTGAACTGTTTCGCATTAACTGTTTCTATCATTGGAGCTCTAAACTGGGGACTGATCGGATTTTTTAATCTGAACCTTGTGGCCCTCCTTTTTGGAAGCATGAGCTGGATTTCCAGAATCATTTATGCTCTGGTAGGACTCTGTGGTCTTTATCTGTTTTCTTTCTATGGAATGACAGCTGAAGATCAGACAAAAGTCAGCTGAAGATCAAAAAGAAAAGGGCTCTGAATTCTCAGAGTCCTTAAGAGCGATAGACGGGGCTCGAACCCGCGGTCTCGACCTTGGCAAGGTCGCGCGTTACCAACTACGCCACTATCGCATAAGAGCGGGTGATGGGAATCGAACCCACGTATCCAGCTTGGAAGGCTGGTGTTCTACCATTGAACTACACCCGCATATCGCTGTGCTTGCGTTGCGTTTGTGTTTCGCTCGCTTCAACGATATTGAGTATATCTTATTACTCAGTATTTGTCAACAGGTTTTTTTAACTTTTTTCAATTTTTTTTATTTTATATTTTTTCCTGTTTTTATATCATAAATCCTCAATTTTCCCAGTCCCAGACATCTGCTTTGGAAACAGCACTTCTGGACTTCTTGATCACAAGTTCCGGACTCTTGGCACTGACCTTGGTATTAGCCGGAATTGATTCTGTAATAAATGTATTACCACCGATGATCGTATTCTCACCAATAACAGTCTCTCCTCCAAGTACAGAAGCATTCGAATAAATTGTCACATTATCACAAATAGTCGGATGACGTTTGATGTTTGCAAGCTGCTGTCCCTGTCTGGTGGAAAGTGCTCCGAGCGTCACACCCTGATAAAGCTTCACATTGCGTCCAATCTCTGTCGTCTCACCGATGACAACACCGGTTCCATGGTCGATAAAGAAATAATCTCCGATCGTCGCACCCGGGTTAATATCAATGCCAGTCTTGCCATGTGCATATTCTGTCATAATTCTCGGAATATACGGAACTTCTTCTTTATATAAAATATGTGCCAGACGATATACATAAATCGCAAACAATCCTGGATAAGAAGAAATGATCTCTTCTTTACTCTTTGCTGCCGGGTCTCCATCAAAGCCCGCCTGAACATCCTTCAAAAGGCGCTGCTGCACATCAGGAAGCTGTTCAAAAAATCCACCACAGATACGATCCGCTTCTTCTGATGCCCCATCCTGTTCCATTTGGGGATTCGCATACAGAAGTGCAATTTCTATCTGTTCTTTAAGTCTGTCATAAAGATCATTCAGACGATATCCCGCAAAATGCTCCGGAAACATCTTTGCCGCAGAGTCATTCCAGAAATATCCTGGAAAAATAATGGAACGAAGTTCCTTGACCATATCGATTACTGCTGCCCTGCTTGGAAGCTCCCTGTTATTTTGGGGCATAAATAATTCTTCGTTTCTATAATTCTGGGTCAGAACTTCTGTAGCTCTGACGATTACATCTTTTTTTCTGTTCATGGATCTAAACCTCTTTCCGCAATTTCTGCAAAGATGCTAATACCTGATGTATTACTACTCTGCGGATTTCTTTCTTTATATCATATTATAGGATTCTTTTTCCGTCAATAAAAGATTCTTTTTCTGTACAAAAAAGAATTGACCTTTCGCTGCTCAGACTATATAATGGAACATGGTCAGGACATTTTGTTTTGAGTCCGGAGATGTACCCAAGTGGCTGAAGGGTCCGCACTCGAAATGCGGTAGGCCGGGCAACCGGTGCGAGGGTTCAAATCCCTCCATCTCCGCTTGACAAACAGAATATTATCTGCTATAATTCATTTTGTTGCAGATAAAGTTGCAATTATTACAATAATATAGGGGATTGGTCAAATGGTATGATAGGGGTCTCCAAAACCTTTGGTGGGAGTTCGATTCTCTCATCCCCTGCTTAACAAAGCGTGTAAACCTTGAATAAGGATTACACGCTTTATTTTTTATCTCAGATCCCATATTTTTTCAGATCAACTTTCCCATCGATCACTTCCACGCCATCTGCCTTTAGAAGTTTTGCCTGTGCACCCTTTCCCCCAAAAGCAAATTCTCCTGCCAGTTCTCCCTTCGCATTTACGACACGAAAACAGGGTATATGCTCCGGATCCGGATTTTTATGAAGAGCATTTCCCACAGCTCTTGCCATTTTTGCATCACCGGCCATCTCTGCAACCTTTCCATAAGTTGCCACATGTCCTTTCGGAATCCTTTTGACTGCTTCATAAATGCGCTTCGTCGGGCTGTCTGAGATAATATCATAGCTTTCTGCGATCATCCTTCTGATATCTTCATCTGGTATGCTTCCATCCAGAATGATCGTATTCCAGTGTTCTTTATTCTGATGGTATCCAGCAATGACGGAATCGTAAGCTGCACGCCAGAAATCGCGCCATTCTGGACTTACCTTCACATTCAGATTAATATAACCATTTCTCTCATAAATCCACAGAAATGCTTTTTTGCTTTCCTTCACTCTCACCAGCTGCCAGTTTGGATCACGAAAGGGTCTGTCTTCATATACATTCTGAAAGGACATCCCATATTCAAGTGCTTCTTCACGTGTCAACATAACTGCTCATCTCCATTTTCTCAATCTTGTAAGCGAAATACCCGGAGCAAAACTCCGGGTATCATTTGGGATCATATTCTAATGCTGTCAGATAGCAAGCAGGTTTTTGATTGCTTCTATATACACAAGCACTGCCTGTTCCATGCCTGATACAAGAATAAATTCATCTGCACCATGGATACGGTAGTCGATTCCAGGCATTTCAGGACCAAATGCAATAATATTCTTAAGTGATTTTGCATAGGTTCCTCCACCGATTACCATTGGTTTATTTTCTGTGTCACCGGTTACATCCACATAGGCTTTGTAAAGTGCATTGACAAGAGGAGATTCTTTTGGGAAAAACAGTGCATCTCCGATTCCGAGAAGTTCAATACATCCATTCTCATCCTCAAGTTGACCTTCGCACATCTTACGGATCTCATCTGCTTTCAGAGTAACCGGAACACGGATATCGATCGTGCATGTAATATGTCCATCCTCTGTCTTAACGATTCCATTACACAGAGTCAGCTCACCATATTCATCCTCAAATTTAAGTCCAACACCTGAACCATCACAGGCTGTACCTATATGTGCATTATAAAATTTCACAAAATCATCTTCAAATCCGGCTTTTGCAAGACATTCACAGATTACTCCTGCTGCATTAACTCCCAACGTTGGTGTACTTGCATGTGCCGGAATTCCCTTTGCATAAATACTGATCTGTCCGTTCTCTTCCGTCACTTTATATTCCTGGAGTTTGGTTTCTGCAAAAACTGCCTCCAGTTTATCCTTCAGTCCCTCTTCTGCCGGGATGACTGTATTACAGGTGTCACATACTGCATTGGAAACAAATCCGCCATTCATGGAAATAATTCTGGTATTCTTTGAATGCGCCTTCATTATTACCATGCCCTTCTCGCCATGAATACACGGAAAACTTGCATCCGGAGTAAATCCACAGGTTACTTCTTCCGCAACTTTATTGTAATGTTCCATACATTTAGAACCAGTTTCCTCATTGCAGCCCATGATGAGGCGAACTCTTTTATTCAGTTTCACTCCAGAATCGCGGAGAAGTTTCATTGCATAAAGTGCCTCCAGGACCGGTCCCTTATCATCTGTCGTACCACGTCCATAAACATGGTCTCCATCACGGGTAAGAGTAAAAGGATCATATGTCCAGTCACCGCCTACCGGCACAATATCAAGATGTCCGGCAATTCCAACGATTTCCTCTCCTTCTCCCATCTCTACATATCCACAGTAATTGTCCAGATTTACGGTCTTAAAACCAAGTTCATCAGCAATCTTAAGGCCTTCCTCCAAAGCCTTTGCAGGTCCTTCACCAAAAGGCATTCCCTCTGCCGGAGTACCTAGCTGTGAGTCAATTGCAACAAGTCTTCCGAGATTATTGAGCATTTCTTCTGATAATTCATGAATCTGTTCTTTTATATCCATAACTGCCTCCCATTTATTTCAGTTTTTGCTAAAAACTTATCTTCCCCTATCCTAGCAGATATTTCTTATTCAATCAACTCTTTCTCTACATTTTCAAATCCAATTCTCTCAATCGTTTCCGCAAAGCGTTCTCCCTTCATACCATTGTCTCTGAAAAATAGAATTGCTTTTTCAATAACATTGAGAGCTTCTTCTTTTGTGGTAAAAATTTTGTTAAGTGCTCTTCCCTTTGCCGTTTTTTTGCCCCAGCGTCCTCCGATATAGATTTTATATCCATAAGTGCCATCTTCAATTGTATGGAAAGGACATTTTCCTATACAGCGTCCACAATGCCTGCACTGTTCTTCGTCAATCTGAATTTTTCCGTCTGCAACTTTTGCCACATGGTTCGGGCATACCGCCTCTATCGCACATTTTTTACAGCCTTTACACATATCTGTGTCAACCACCGGAATTCTCTGTCCGATAATCCCCACATCATTCAGATTCGGCTTTACACAGTTATTCGGACATCCACCTACAGCAATCTTAAATTTATGTGGCAGTGCAACCTCTCTGTATCCTTCATAAAAGCGCTTATAAATCTCCTCAGAAAGTGCATAGGAATCCAGAAGGCCATATTGGCAGGTTGTTCCCTTGCAGGATACCACCGGCCGCACTTTAGCACCAGTTCCTCCCGTCACCAGACCTTCTTTTGCAATAAACTGCTGAAATTCATTAATCTTATCATAAGGAATTCCCTGTATCTCCACAGAAAGTCTTGTCGTATACAGAAGATTTCCATTTCCAAATTTCTCTGCCGCATCTGCCATACAGCGATGCTGTGCAGCTGTTACCTTGCCATTTACAGTAAGTACACGTGCGGAAAACAGATCTGTTCCTCTGTTATTCAAAAAGCCCATTCCTTTTACTCTTTTTTCATCTTCTTTGCTGACAGTTAATGCTGACATATCTTATCTCCCATCCTGTTTCTTATTTATTCGTAACTGTTCAGTATCCTCACAGTTACAAGTCAAAATGTTATTGTTCACAGTTACGTCAAAATTCATTTTGCTGGCTCACATTCATAATATACCACTTGAGTATGTATTTGAAAAATGATATTATTTTATAGAAACAATAGGTATTATCTATATCAAAAGGAAACAAAATAAAACAAAATGACTATAAGACATCTGACTATTTTTGTTGCAGTAGCTGACCATGGTTCTATGAGCGCCGCTGCTTCTTATTTATATTTATCGCAGCCTACCATAAGCCAGGCAATCCGTGAACTGGAAAAACACTATAACGGACTTTTGTTTGAACGTCTCGGCAGAAAATTATATCTCACAGAACGTGGCAGACTGTTGCTTCCACAGGCACGAAATCTGATCCGGCAGTTTCAGCAGATCGAAGAACTGATGTTAAACCAGGGGCAGTCCTCTACCTTGAAACTTGGTTCCACAATCACGGTCGGAACCTGCCTTACACCGTTTCTTATTCCGAAGCTTCAAAAACTCTGTCCGGAAGTCCGGGTTCATTCCTATGTGAGTAATACCAAGGACATTGAACAAAAGCTTCTTCGTTCTGAACTGGATGTGGGAATTGTAGAAGGTGAGGTTCTTTCCTCGGATCTTAGCGTTCTCCCGATCATAGATGACTGTCTGGTACTTGCTGTAGGTAAAGATCATCCTTTTTATCAGAAAAATTATATTCAGGTGCAGGATCTTGCCGAAGAATCCTTTGCCATGCGTGAGCAGGGAAGCGGAACTCGACAGCTCTTTGAGGAATATATCACCCGACATCAGATTTCTGTCCAGACAGTCTGGGAATCCAACTGTCCCCGTACACTTCTTAATGCAGTGCTTTATGACCAGGTTCTTTCTGTCATGTCTCTTCGACTTATGAAACATGAGATCCACCATAATACAATCCGTGTTTTTTATAACCAGAATGGAGAATGGAATCGCAAGTTCAAGCTTGTCTATCACAAAAACAAATTTCTGACTCCTGCGATCTATGCACTTGAAAAACTGCTTCACACCTATAAAAACATAAAACTACCCGAAAATATGGGAATACTGGAGTAAAAAACAAATCTCACACTTATGTGATAAAGGAACTTTTCTTATGGAAAAATATATTCATCTTACCGTTGCATCGGATTCAGATGTTTTTACCGTCGGACAGTTTCTACGTTCTCAGGGACATCTGACAAAAAAACAGATCAGCCGTGCCAAATTTTATCCTGATGGCATTCAGAAAAACGGTGTCCGCTGCCGCATCACGGAACCTGTACTTGCCGGTGACGAGATCCGTGTCTGCCTGGAAACTTCCGAAATGGATTTTGTCCAGCTTGTTTCAGAGGATTTTTCTTCTCTTGACATTCTGTATGAAGACCAGGATGTCCTTGCCGTAAGCAAACCAGCCGGAATACTTACTCATCCATCCGGCATACATTATGCAGATACCCTTTCCAATCAGGTAGCTGCCTATTTCCAGAATAAAAAGGACTCCGTTCGTGTCCGTCCAATCGGACGGCTCGACAAGGAGACCTCGGGCATTGTTCTGTTTGCCAAAAACAGGGTGGCTGCACAGCGGCTTTTGGTGCAGCGTAAAGAACATATTTTGCAGAAAGAATATCTTGCCGTTGTGGATGGCTATCTGCCCCAGGACTCCCCTGATAGCTGGCATACGATTTCTTTTCCTGTAAAAAAAGTATCTGACCATCCGCTGCGAATGCAGGCTGTTCTCAATCCTGATGCTAATTGTACGGCAGATGCTTCTTTACTACTGCCTGCGCTCACCCATTACTGTACGATTTACAGCACAGTAAACTGGTCATTGATATCTCTCCGTCTCGATAGCGGACGCACACATCAGATTCGTGTCCATATGCAGGCACTCGGGCATCCACTTCTGGGCGATAGCTTATATTATAAAAAAGAAACAACGTCTTCACCTGTACTGCCTGCATTCACTCGCACTGCTCTTCATGCCTGGAAAATAAACTTCCGACAGCCATTTGAACAGAATGAGATCCAACTGACCGGAGAATTACCTGAGGATTTCAAACAACTGGTATCTTATTTACATCCACTTTTTCTACCTTGACAGAGGTATTTTTTCATGTAAAAATACTTTTAGTGATTATTTTATTTTGGAGGTTTTTTATGTCAGATCAGGTTCGTGATATGACCACCGGCTCTCCATCAAAGCTTATTCTACTGTTTGCAGTACCACTGATGCTCGGCAATGTATGTCAGCAGCTTTATACCATGGTAGATACTGTTATTGTAGGGCAGATTGCCGGTGTACAGGCTTTGGCTGCCCTCGGTGCAGTAGAATGGATCATGTGGATGGTTCTTGGTGTATCTACCGGCATTACGCAGGGATTTGCGATTCTTATGGCTCAGGATTACGGAGCACAAAAATGGCGTAAACTAAAACAGACGGTAGCTCATAGTTACAGGCTGACCGCAATGACTGCTGTACTTCTTTTTATCATCAGTCAGACAGGAGCTTATTGGATCCTTACTCTTTTGAACACTCCGGATAATATTATAGGAATGTCTCTTCTTTATCTGCGGATCGTGTTCTGTGGAATCCCTGTTGTAGCTGCCTATAATATTTTTGCCAGTGTCCTTCGTTCTCTCGGAAACAGTCGCACACCATTGATTGCCATGGTAATTGCAGCAATTATCAATATTATTCTGGATCTGATTTTTGTCGGACAATTTCATATGAACGTCGCAGGTGCTGCACTTGCAACTGTTATTGCCCAGGCCTTTTCAGCAATATATTGTTTCTTTGCAGTCCGTAAAATTGATATTGTACATATAACAAGAGAGGATTTTCAGACTGTACCTGGACTCAACCGTAAGCTTCTTACCCTGGGTACTCCGATTCTTTTTCAGGATGTGATCATCTCCGTCGGTGGTCTTGTCGTACAGTTTGTTGTTAATGGTTATGGTTTTCTTTTTGTTGCAGGCTTTACTGCTACAAATAAGCTTTATGGGATCCTGGAGATGGCTGCTATCTCCTATGGATATGCAATTGTGACTTATGTCGGACAGAATCTTGGAGCCGAAAAAATTACCCGGATCAAAAGGGGCGTTCGTGCCAGTGCTGTACTTGCTTTTCTTACTTCTGTTTTTATTTCAATAATCATGTTTATATTTGGCAAGCGTATCCTGACTGCTTTTATTTCCGGCGATCCAGCACAGACGGAACAGGTACTTAATATTGCATGGCATTATCTTTCGATTATGGCAAGTGTTTTATTTATTCTTTATTTTCTTTATGTTTACAGATCTGCTCTTCAGGGACTTGGAAACACAATAATTCCTATGATAAGCGGTATTGTTGAGTTTTTTGTACGAGTAGGTATAGCGTTATTTCTCCCAAAACTTATGGGACAGAATGGAATTTTTTATGCAGAGATTGCTGCATGGACAGGAGCTGCTGTTCTTCTGGCAGCCAGTTATTATATCGATATTCGTAAAATCAAATAAAAGTAATGTTTCACAATGGTTTCCAGGTCATTCTGGGAACCATTGTTTACAGAAAATTTTAATAAAAAAACCAGAGCAAATTTTGCTCTGGTTTTTCATATCGTATCTTCAAAACCACATACATGTTGACTAAGTAATCGAATCAATTTAACCAAGCTTGTTGGTCAAGCCCTCACCCTATTAGTAGCAGTCAGCTCCATA